>URHH01000015.1 GCA_900547615.1 uncultured Blautia sp.
ATTGCAAAAATATTAAATGTTTTGTCCCAACACCATACTGTAATTGTATTATCGTCTTTTTTGTCCCCTGAACCTCCACATGCTGCAATACCCATTGACATCGCAGCTGTCAATAAAATTGCCACTATTTTTTTTCCCATTTGTTATATTCTCCTTCTACCATGCCCCTTGATAGCCTATTGTTACCGCACTATTCTGAGCTCCTGCTTCCATCGAATCTTGAACATTCAATCCATTCAAAATCCCATATAAAAATCCGGCAATAAAACTGTCGCCTGCACCCATTGTATCAACAACTTTACACTCTATGATTCCAAATCGATACCAAGAATTTCCATCATACCCAATGCTTCCATTTTTCCCCAATGTTGCAATAATGACTTTAGGTCCTTTTTGTTGCATTGCTTTCATGAATTCCTTTAATTGTTCCGTACAATTTTCTTTTTCTTTTAAGCCCATGCTATGATATTTCTGTCTAAACTCATTGCGTGATTCCTCGTCAAAAGAGAAGAATGCATATGTCACATATGGAATCGCTTTCTCAACAATTGGATTTGCAAATTTATTTGCAAAATCAAATGCAACTGGAATTTCTTTCGAAATAAGTGGAAGCTCATCTTCAATCATTCCCCAAATTCCTGTAACCGCTAAATCATGTTTCTTTATAAAGGAAATGTCTTGTTCTCTTAGCTTAAAGTCTGCCAAAACACCTTCTTCATATTTTCCAAACACTCTATCTCCATCTACAATGTCAACATGTGTAACTGCGGTTTTTCCATCCAGCACTTGAATATGAGAAGTATCGACTCCTTTATTTTGAATTGCACTTATCATGATTTTTCCGAATGAATCAGTTCCAACAGCACCTGTATAAGAACTTTCTCCACCTAATCGTTTTATGTATACAGCAACATTCACTGGGTTTCCACCTGGATATGATTCATTCAATGAATCATAATAATCAATACAATTATCTCCTATTGCTGCTACTCTTATCTTTCTGTCCATTTTGCCACCTTAATAGTCCAGACGTCTGTAATATCTTCTGATTTCCATAGGATGACAATTGACTTTTTCCATATGTACATCAATTCTCTGTGTTACCGCATGCATCACTAAATGTGATATATATCCTCTGTACTCTGGACTAATTCCTTTTAATTCAAATTTCTTGGTATCAATAATATTGTATTTTCCACAAATGCGTGGCAAGAAGTTTGCAACGCGCTCGCTCAATGATCTCTGAGAATCTTCCCCAATAAATACTGTAACTGGTGTATCTTTGTCAATTATTTCTAACATTCCATGGAAAAATTCTGCACTGTGGATAGATTTTGTACGAATCCAATGCTGTTCTTCCCAATAACACATTGCATAAGAATATGTGGCACCATACTGGTTCCCAGCCCCAACAAAATAATGAATTTTGTCGTCCTTATGACGATTTGCAAATTCTTCTCCGAAAGCATCTGCTTCCTTTTCAACTTCCACAAGTGCAGTTGCCAAATACTGATCCAACTCCTTGTATAAATCCTCATATTCTGGAAATTCTCCTGCATTGTACATAAATCTATCTGCTACCATATAAAATTTCAATTGTTCATTGGCAGGATATGTAATCACATAGTCTACAAGTTTTGCAAGTTCTGCAGTAGCAACATCAATAAAACCAATCACCCTTGCTCCACTCTTCTGTGCTTTTTTTACTCCATCTACGATTTCAGAAGTTGTTCCTGTAACAGACGAAATAATTACAATAGTTCCTTCTCCAACTTTTTTATTTCCAGTTGTCAAATACTCTGCTGCGTTTTCAACAAAAAATGAAAGTTTTGATTTTTCTTTCATATGAACCTCTGCCTGGAGGCAAGATGCATATGTTCCACCGATACCGAGCCAACAAATATTCTTGTATCCTTCTTTACAAATTCCATCAATCAATTCATTAATTTGATTTCTCAGAGCAAGCGCTCCATTCACACTTTCAATCTGTTTCTGTTCATTAAATTTCAACATATTGTTTTCCCCTTTCGCTTCCTTTGTATTGGTGACTATTTTTAAATTTAATATACCACATTTTTTTTATTTTTTCAATACTTCATATAAAAAATATTGAATATTGTTGTATTTTCATAAATATAAATGCATTTTTTTATACACAATGCATATATTTCTTTTATTCTGGTATGAAACACATTTCAAATTTGCTATACCAGTTTTTATATTTATTTTTTCATTTCTTTTTTCCTTTCCATTTGCTTTTTAAGAACTGACAACGTATAATTTGATTATAAATTACAAGTAAATTATAATATTAGGAGTTCTTATGAAAAAAAATTTATTAACTTTAGATGTTGCATTATCAAAAGAAATCAAATACATGCTAAAGGAAGAACACTATCTTCCAGGTGACAAACTGCCTTCGGAACGAAAGCTGGCAGAGCTGTTTCATGTACAACGCTTAACTGTTCGTGGAGCCTTGAATCTGTTACTTCAAGATAAAACAATTATCTCAAAACCACGAAGTGGTTATTACGTAGCGCCTAAACGCATTTTACAATCCATTCGTAATTTTTCCTTACATTCAGAGGAAGATAGCGGACAATTAACTTACGAATTATATGATTTCAAAAAAATAGAAGCAGATAACTATCTTGCAAGCGAAATGTTACTTCCTGAAAAATCGAAAATATACAAAATTGTTTGGCTTTATTCAGATGGTACTCAACTAATTTGTATCAATACAACTTATATTCCTGAATATATCTATCCAGATCTCACCCAACAAATTGCTGCTTCTGCTCCTGCAATTGATTTGATTACAAACAATTGTCAAATAACCTTGGCAAAATCGAATCAAAAAGTCACCTTACTTTACGCAGACACAAAGACTGCTCAAATTTTAAATATTCCTGTTGATAGCCCTTTAATGAAATACAAAGGACTCATGTATGATAAACAAGGACATCTTGCAGTCTTTTTTGAAAATAATATGCTAATTGATCGTTTTGGTTTTATCAAGGAGGTAGTTTTATGAGCAATGATGATGTATTAGCCGCACAAATAAAATCTAGTATCATTACAAAAATTAAAACACAGGAATATCTTCCTGGGGAGTTGCTTCCTAGCGAACGGGATTTTGCAACAATGTATAGTGTAAGTCGGTATTTGATTCATGACATCTTTGACGAATTAATTAGCCAACATTACTTAATTCGCGTTCACGGAAAGGGAACTTTTGTCCGCAAACCCGAACAAAATCGAGTTGCTTTAGGAGTACTAAATGAATCAAAAAATGCCAGCTTTACCTCTTTAGTTCGTAACTTTGGTATTGAAATTTCCAATAAATGCTTAGGCACAGGTATAATCAAAAACAGAAAATACTTTGCAGATAAACTTGGACTTTCTGAAGAAGATGAAATATACGGTATTCATCGAATTCGTCTTGGAAACAAGGAACCTCTTGCAATTGAGTTTACCTATGTTCCTATTCATTTTTTTTCAGATATCGATAATTACAATTTTGAGCACATATCGCTTTATGATTATATGAAATCCAAAAATCATTTGCCTGTAAAATTTAATGAGACAATGATGATGGTAGAAGCTGGCGAAAAACTTCAAAAGCACCTTCATCTTCCAAGCGCCACCTCTATCGTCAACTATATTGAATTCATAGGATACGATGAAAATGGTAATTTAGTTGAATATACAGAAAGTTATTCACGCCCTGATAAACTTGAAGTGCGCTTTGTCACAAATGATATCTAAATTTACTTTAATTTTACCATTTAGTATGTGTATGCACCATAAACAAAACAAGATAGAATATACACAAAATAATACTTTTGTTAGGGGCGGGGAAAATTGACCACCTAAAGCCGCTTAGAATTAACCATTTTTAGTCGGATAGAAAAGTCATTGTATTTTTCTCTTCGTGTTCTAAAATGATGTATGCCAATGCATCAGTAGAAATCACAATGGAAGAAAAACACATAAATACCAACGCAGAAGAGGCTATACACTCATAACGTGCATAGCCTCTCTCAATTTCAAATTTTCTCAGTTCCCTATTGACTTTATAGCAGTAATTTTCTTTTACTATCTGTTCGCAGTCATCTGTTGTTCCTGAACTTTTTTTATTTCCTCCAGAGGCAAATTCAGCATCTCAGCTGTGTATCACCAGATTTAACAATTTTCTCTACTTTTACATTTTTCTCCTGTACATCATTACCTTTCGCCATAACAGTACAGGGAGATGTACTAATTAACACTCCACTAATCAGAAGTAACACACAGCTTACTTTCATATTCTTTATAATGCTCAAACTTCTCTTTCTCCTTCTCTTTCGCTTTCTCAAGTGTTTCATACCTGTTTAATGTACGATACGGATGCATATCTTCTCCTTCATAAGTTGTTCTTACATACGTTCCAAGAAGATATACATCATACACCTCTCCATTTTCTATAAGAAATCCTGTATTCTCATCTAAACCAAGTCCTTCTCCCTCTGCTAATGGATACGTCGGTTCAAACACAACCGCCGTAGACAGAAATAATAATACAGCCACTACAATTCCCGTCACAACCTGACAGCCTTTGCTGATTTTACCGGGCGAGACGATCAATTCCACTCTCTGCCGAAATATCTTTTTGTCCGTCTTTGAAAATCCCACTGTTCCCGTAAATGAATTTCCGCATGAGTCTTTTACAATCTCCAGAAGGCAGTCCAGATAGTCTGACTTTTCCTTTGATGTCATTTCTTCCGTTAATTTCCTGTCATTTTTAATTTCTATCATGTGAAACAACCGTTTTTTCATAAACAGGAAAACAGGATTCCACCAGAATACCGTACAAAGCACCTCTGTAAATATTTTCCAGAAAATATCATGGTTTCTATAATGCAAAACCTCATGCCCGACAATGCAGCGAAGCTCCTGGTCTGTAAACTCTCTGTTTGGCATAACTATAAGCGTCTGTCTGAGTCCTGCAAGAAACGGACTTACCGTATGGTCAAATTTTACAAATTTTAACTCCTGTACTTCCGGATATTTTTTAATGAAATCTTCTTCCCATACTGCATTAAGACATTTGAGCGGAATTTTCGGAAGTATACGAAGCATTCTGAGAGTTCTTTTATAATCCTTTATTTTGTAAAACCCCAAAATAATAATCCCAAGAATCCAGATTGCCAAAAAAATCTGCCAGACTGCTATGCTCTGTTCTCCTTTGAAAATTTCATAAGTAAAAAATTCCCGGATTGCGGTAAATACTCTTTCAAAATAAAAACTGTAGGTGTATCCCCACTCTATCGGAAAAAACATTCTTACAGAAGCTATCAGCCAGATCAGATCATCACTACAAAACCAGGTCCCACTTTACTGATCACTGTTCTGCTGCCCATTATAATACAGAAAAGCAGCAAGAGAAGCGAACCTGTAATAGAAGTTGTTACTATAGTGGAAATTGATATATCCATCTCCTACTCTCCGTCCTTCATTTCTTCTTTTTTCTTCTGTATGAAATGTTCGATAGCCTCAAGTTCCTGTCTGTTCACACCGTTTTCTTTTTCTACCATGAAAAGAGCTGCAAAAATCCCTCTCAGTCCCTTCTTTTTATCTGACGATGTTGCCTTCTGAATATGAAGAAGCTCTCCTGCGATAAACTCTTCTCTTGTCAGTTTCGGTCTGAAAGTTCTTGCGTATACATTTGCAACCGGCACATGCTCGCCCACCTCCAGCACATCTTTCTGAAGAAGACGTTTTACAAGCTGTGCCACAGAAGCTACGCTCAGATCTGTTTCTTCTTTCAGTTCTTCTGCAATCTCACTGTTTGTCATGGCTCTTTCTGAATCCCATAAAACTTTCATAACCTGTACTTCCAGGTCAGTCAGACGCTCTGTACCTTTTTTAGACATTCCCTTCCCTCCTTTCTTTTCCAGTTGAAGAATCCGGTCTTCCTTCTTTACTGTTTCTTACTATTAAAATATCATCATCTATTATCCATGTCAATATTTATATTCAACTTTCTTGCAGCTCTTTCTTCAAGATGTTATAATAAAAACACCAACTATCAGAATCGTCTCGGTTTTACGAGAGCAGGTTTTCAATACCTGTTTTTACACAAAGGAGGTTTCTATGCACACAGAATATCACAATTCCCGTTCTTCCGGCTCCGGACGAAATCCCCGGCCTGTAAGCGGAAAAGCAATCGCAGCGCTGATTCTTGGAATTCTCTCTGTCCTGCTTTCCTCGGTATTTTTCGTCGGCATACTTCTTGCCTGCATTGGAATTGCATGCGCTCTTTCTTCCAGGCAGGTATATATTTCCGGAGATACCTTACAAAAGCGCAGGGCTCCTATGGAGATCACTGCAAAAATCGGTCTTATTTTTTCTGTTGTGGGAATCGTTTTAGGGATTATTGTCCCCTTAATTCTCGGAGTTTTTACATACCAGGCATTTAATACAAGCGAGTTCTTCCAGGAAGAAGTTCCCTATATAGAAGAAATTCCTGATTCCGACCCATACCAGACACTTCCTTATGAAGAAATTCCTGAAGAAGAACCGTACGATATGCCGGATTATGCCCCATACGACCTCCCGCCTGAAACTCCATATGAGTATGATTTTCCTTATGGCTATGAAGAGCCTGCTCCCTATGAATATGAAGATCCCGGTCTGCAGCCATTATAAACACTCCATATAAAAAGAACCTTCGCCGCTTCGCCCACCCTGCTGTGGTACGAAACTTTGAAGGTTCTTTTATTTCTTATGCTTCTGAATTATAATCGTCCTGCTCTTTTTCTTCCCTATCTGCTGTCGCAGCCTGAGGCTCCTGTCTGTAAATTTCTCCTTTTATATCACGGTAAAACATAATGCCTGTCATCTGTATATACGGCATTAAAAATATTATGCCGATTCCCATTGTAAAAAGACAGAGAAAATACCAGGGTAAAAAGCTCAACTGAAGAAGAATATATTTTCCGATATTACCCCTCATAAGCTGCATACTTCTTTTGAGCGCTTCCAGTCCTCCCACATTTTCATCTGCAAGAATGAAATATGTAAGTGTAAGGGGCACAGTAAGAAGCATATTTAAAATGATTCCTCCCAGAGAGATCATAAGGTACGTCTGCATAACAGCCATCTGCTGCTCCAGCGTTGTTCCGGGATCTGTTACATATATATAATATCCCGCCGGAAGCGCAGTGAGCCAGGCAATAGCAGCCATAACAAAAGAAGCTACAATTATCTTATCCGGCTGGTTTTTGAAAAAATAAATCAGATTCTTGTAGGAATATTCCTTTCCTCTTGCCACATTCAGATACATATAATAAAGACCTGCTGTAAAGATGCACATTACAAGGCTCACAAGGAAAGAAAATACCTGGCTTAAAATCAGTGACAGTCCATCGTATCCCGGAAAAAGCATCATGGTAAGGTTTCCTGCTACAAGATTAATTGCGGAAACAATAACCTGCGCTACGATCAGAGTTCCCCATCTGCCGGAAAGCGCGCGCCTTGCGCTCAGCTTCCAGATTTTTCTGTTTCCATACATAACATTCCACCTGCTTAATCTGCCAAATCGAAGGCGTCATGCACTGCGTTCATTGCTCTTATGCCTTCTTTTTCATTAATCAAAACGGTTACACGGATTTCTGATGTAGAAATCATGTTGATGTTCACGCCTTCGTTGTAAAGGCTCTCAAACATTTTTGCAGCAACTCCCGGATTGCTCATCATTCCTGCTCCTACAATAGAAAGCTTTGCGATATTTCTCTCAGAATGAAGCTCTTTATATCCAAGACGCGCCTGGTTTTCTTCCAGAATGGACACCGCCTCTTCAAGGTCGCTTCCATCTACTGTAAAGGAAATATCCTTTGTTCCCGCACGCCCGATGGACTGCAGAATTACGTCTACATTAATATTTTTCTTTGCAAGTGTATCAAAAAGACGGAACGCCACACCCGGCTCGTCTCTCAGACCGATCACTGCGATTCTCACTGCCTCTGTATCAAGCGCCACTCCGCTAATCAGCATTCTTTCCACTGTTACTTCCTCCTTTACTACCGTTCCCTCACTGTTATTCAGACTGGAGCGCACAACAAGGGGGACGCCGTATTTCTTCGCCATTTCCACGGAACGGTTGTGAAGAACTCCTGCGCCCAGAGTTGCCAGATCCAGCATTTCATCGTATGTAATTTCCTTCAGCTTCCGTGCCTTCGGAACTTTTCTCGGGTCTGCTGTGTAAACGCCGTCCACATCTGTATAAATCTCACAGGCATCTGCGTGAAGAGCTGCTGCGAGGGCAACGGCTGTTGTATCAGAGCCGCCTCTTCCAAGCGTTGTATAATCATCGTACTTATTGACTCCCTGGAATCCTGTCACAATTACGATTTTACGGCTGTCCAGTTCTCTTTTGATCCTCTCGGTATCAATTCGTTTCAGTCTTGCGTTTCCATGTACGCTTGTGGTGTGCATACTTACCTGAAACGCATTTAAGGATACTGCCGGAACGTCCAGGCTGTTCATTGCCATTGCCATAAGAGATACGGACATCTGCTCTCCTATTGTAAAGAGCATATCCATCTCTCGTTTCGGCGGCTTGTCATTAATATCCTTTGCCATATGGATCAGTTCATCTGTATATTTTCCCATAGCGGAAAGAACCACTACCACATCGTGTCCTTTTTTATAATCCTCGATACATCTGCTGGCAACATTAAAGATCCTCTCTTTATTTGCCACAGATGTACCGCCGAACTTCTTAACGATTAACATATTTTTCTCCCATCTCAAACAGGCGCTCCATTATATCCCAGCCGTTTATAAGAGGCGCACCGCTTTCCATTGCTTCTTTTTCATTATAATGCCATGTGTGGTTTTCCGGCTTTCTGCTGTCGTAGAGCAGATATGGCACCGGTTCTGCCACATGGGTGCGGACTTTCAGAGGAGTGGGATGATCCGGAAGGATCAGCATCCGATACTCTTCTCCCGAACTATCCAGTCCCTCTTTTATAATACGGATAAGACGTTTATCCAGATATTCAATCGCCTGTATTTTTTTCTCTGTACTTCCCTGATGTCCCATTTCATCGGGAGCTTCCACGTGAACATAGGCAAAATCATAGCCGTCTTCTGTGAGGGCTTTTACGCAGGCTTCTGCTTTTCCTTCGTAATTTGTGTGAAGTCCGCCTGTAGCACCCTCTACTTCCACTCTGTCCATTTCTGCCCCTGCCGCGATTCCTTTTAAAAGGTCAACTGCGGAAATCATCACGCCTTTTTTGTTGTATATTTTTTCGAAAGAATCAAGAGCCGGCTTTGTTCCCGCTCCCCAGAACCAGAAGCTGTTTGCCGGGTGGAGTCCCTGTTTCTTTCTTTTCAGATTTATGGGGTGATTTTTCAAAATCTCATAGCTTTCCTTCTGCATTTTTAAAAGTATCTCATCTTCTGGAAGATACTCTTTCACTGTTTTTGTGAGAATGTCGTGAGGGGGCGTCAGATCGCATATTTTCCCCTCTTCCCACACCATACAGTGGCGGTAGCTTGTTCCGCGGTAAAAGGAATATCCTTTTTCCACCAACGCGTCTGATACTGCCTTTAAAAGAATGCCTGCGTCTTCTGTCCCGATTTCATCGGAGCTGTGATCCAGCATCTTCTGTTCTTCATAAGGCTTATCCTCTTCCGACAGGGTAACAAGATTACATCTGTACACCACATCTGTATCCTTCATGGGTACCCCTATACTGAGCGCCTCAAGAGGAGAACGCCCCGTATAATATCTTTTCGGATCGTATCCCATAACAGATAAATTTGCCGTATCGCTTCCCGGAGCCATTCCGTCCGGTATGGTTTTTACAATACCTATCTGCGATGACGCCGCCAGAGCGTCCATCGTCGGAGTATCTGCATAAGAGAGGGGCGTTTTTCCGCCAAGCTCCTCTATTTCCCAGTCTGCCATTCCATCTCCCAAAATCACCACATATTTCATTTATATCAGTCCTTTACACGAATCATGGAAATCACACGTTCTCCCAGTTTCTCTGCTCCTGCCTTATATGCGCCCTGTGTAATAGAAGAAGTCATCACGCCCATCTCTTCCGGAAGTGCGTCTGTCTCCACAGTCTGTACCTGTCCGAATGCCTCTTCCAGTTCCTCTACTGCCACGTCTTTTACACGGATAAAAAATCTTCCCTCCACATCGTCAAGAGGAGTAAGCGGAAGGGGCTCATTTGTCCAGTTTGTCATAATATTTCTGTGAAGATGCTTTGCCTCGTCCACAACGTCTGCCACAACTGCGCTTGCAGTTGGAAGCTTACCTGCTCCGCTTCCGTAGAACATAGCGTCTCCCAGCATATTTCCATGTACAAAAACAGCGTTAAATACGCCGTCTATGCTGTGAAGCGGGCTTGATTTGCCCACCATAAAAGGCGCTACCATAGCATAGTAGGAATCTCCCACCTTCCTGCTTGTTGCAAGCAGCTTGATATTCATACCAAGAGTTCTGGCGTATTCCATATCCTCCTGGGTAATTTTTGTGATTCCTTCCATATAAACGTCTTCGTAATTTACAAATTTACCATATGCAAGAGAGGAAAGAATTGCGATTTTGCGCCCTGCGTCATGACCTTCCACATCTGCCGTCGGGTCTGCCTCCGCATATCCCAGTTCCTGCGCTTCTTTTAACACTGCGCTGAAATCGCTTCCTTCTGTGCTCATTTTATCCAGCATATAGTTTGTTGTTCCATTTAAAATTCCTGTGATCTCATCAATTTCGTCTGCTGTAAGAGATTTATTCAGCGCGCGGATAATGGGGATTCCGCCTCCGCAGCTCGCTTCAAAAAGGAAATTAATACTTCTCTCTTTTGCCATCTGCACAAGCTCAGGACCATGTTTTGCAACAAGCGCTTTATTGGAGGTACATACGCTTTTTCCTGCTTCCAGAGCGCGCTTTACAAAAGTATACGCAGGCTCGATTCCTCCCATAACTTCCACTACAATATCGACTTCCGGATCATTTACAATGACCTCATAATCGTGAACAAGAACGTCCTCAACCGGATCTCCCGGAAAATCACGGCGGTCCAGAACATATTTGATATTGATCTCCTCTTCCGCCCGTTTGTTGATGCTTTCATGGTTTGTGCGGATTACTTCTACCACTCCGCTTCCTACTGTACCATAGCCTAATACTGCAATATTTACCATATCTTCTACTCCCTGCCTAATATTTTCAGATAATGAATGCCATCGCTTTCTTCAATTTCTTCTACCATAGCTTCTATGTCTCCCTCTCCCGGAAGAATATCCACACTCAAAGTAAGCGTTGCCACTCCGTTGATCGGGATACTTTGATGAATAGTAAGAATATTTCCATGAAAACGCGCGATTGCCCCAAGCACCACTGACAAAAGTCCCGGCTCATCGTCCATCTGAATAATAAAGGTAATCGTCTTTCCCCTTGCCTCCTCATGGAAAGGAAAAATATCATCCTTATATTTATAGAAGGAACTCCTGCTGATGTCCATTTTTTCTGCGGCTTCCTGTACCGTCTGGACTTTTCCGGAATCGAGAAGCTTCTTCGCTTCTACCACCTTTAAAAGCACCTCCGGCACTGCCCGTTCTTTCACTACATAATACTTTTTCTTCTCGCCCTGTTTCTCCATGGTTTCCTCTCCGTCCGTTAAGTAAAGACATTTGTTTTTCTATGAGAGATATGTTATCACAGAAAAACAACTTTCGCAAGTTTTTTTACTCTGTCTTTTTAGAAAGTGCAATCCATTTCAGATACGCATTAATAAAAATATCAATACTTCCGTCCATCACTGCATCTACGTTTCCTGTTTCTTCGTTTGTGCGGTGGTCTTTTACCATTGTATATGGCTGCATGACATAGGACCGGATCTGATTTCCCCAGCCAATATCTGTTACCTCGCCCCGGATTCCGGAAAGCTTCTCCTCAGCCTCCTGCTGTTTTAAAAGATACAGCTTTGCCTTTAACATCTGCATTGCCTTATCTTTGTTCATATGCTGGGAACGCTCATTCTGACACTGTACTACGATTCCTGTAGGGAAATGTGTAATACGGATCGCAGAAGATGTTTTGTTGATGTGCTGTCCGCCGGCGCCGCTGCTTCGGTACGTATCAATACGAATATCCTCGTCATTAATTTCCACATCAAGGTCTTTCTCTATATCCGGCATAACGTCGCAGGATACAAAGGAAGTCTGTCTTTTTCCCGCCGCATTAAACGGGGAAATTCGAACGAGACGGTGTACGCCTTTTTCTGATTTTAAATATCCGTAGGCATTTTCTCCGTTTACCTGGAATGTAACAGATTTGACGCCTGCCTCGTCTCCGTCCAGATAGTCAAGAACTTCCATGCTGAATCCTTTTCTGTCTGCCCAGCGGCTGTACATACGGTAAAGCATACCGCACCAGTCGCAGGCTTCCGTTCCGCCTGCTCCCGCATTCAGTTTGATAATGGCATTTTCGCTGTCGTATTCTCCTGAGAGAAGTGTTTTTACACGAATGTTGTCAAAATCTGTCTGGAACTGATCCAGCATTTCCTGGATTTCCGGAATCAGCTCCGGATCGTTTTCCTCATATCCCATCTCAATCATGGTTTCCATATCTTCCATCTGTGTCACAAGATTCTGATATGTTTCCATGTCATCTTTTAATCCTTTTAATTCCTTCATTTTTTTCTGGGAAACTTCTGCATTGTCCCAGAAATCCGGAGCCTCCATCTCACGCTCCAGCTCTTCAACCCGCTGCTCCTTGTTAGCCAGGTCAAGGGAGTCTTTCACCTCCGCCAATGGTTCTGTGTATGTTGCAAGAACGCTTTTGAACTGATCTAACTCAACCACAGCTTCACCCTCTTTCTTTATTTTCAGATTTTCGTTTTGTTGTCCTTTACAAAAAGACAAATACTCACTGTATACAATATCATATCTTCCGGGGAATTACAAACAAAATCATCAGCGCGGTGGCTCCAAGCGCAGTAAGGGGGACAAATATCCACACAAGGTTCAGATTTCCGCTCTGAAGAAGTATGCCGCACAACAGGGAAGTGCCTATACTTCCCCCTCTTACAAGGAGGGAGTAAAGAGACATCATGGAAGCGCGAAAACTGCTGTCCGCCGCTTCGTGAAGAAGTGTGTTTTCCACCAGTCCCGCCATTCCGGAAACCATATATACAAGGGCATAAACTATGGCAAACATATACCAGGTACGGCAAAATGCCATAAAAACAGGGACAAGGCAGAGAAGAATACGAAACGCTGCGTATAATCTTTTCTTTGCAGATAAGGTGTTCCCCGTTTTTGACAAAATTTTCATTCCTGCCGTATTCCCAAGGCTTCCTCCAAGATAGGCAGAACAGTTCACTATTCCGAGAAGCCATGTAAGATTTTCCGGAAGGTAAAGTTTTATGGAAGGCTGCCAGTATGTTTCCACTGCCGCCAGAAGAAATCCAAGAACTGCCGCCATGCCGCAGACAGCACATAAAATCCGGGAAACTTTGATACTTTTTAACATTCCCGAAAATCCTGTCAAAAGATTCTGTTCTGTCTTTTTTCTCTCTGTTCTCTCTTCTTTTACAAAGAAAACTGCCATGAAGATTAAAACTGCTTCTGCCAGTAAAAGGCTTATAAGATTCAGGGAATAATCAGAATCCACATATCCAAGATACCCGCCGAGAAGTGCGCCTGATGCAAGCCCGAAGTTATCAAGCTTTGCAAGAAGACTGTTGATTTCGGGGAGATGTGTTTTTCCGTTTTTCTCAATGTACTGGTCAATTTCCAGAGCCTCCATAGAGCCGGAACCAAAGGCTCTTCCCATTCCCAGAAAAACATTTGCGACTGCAAGAAACAAAGGCGAATTTCCCATAAAAATCGTAAAAAAACTGAGCCAGATAAAAATATGGGACATGAGAAATGTATTTTTTCTTCCCTTTAAATCTGCAAATACTCCGCTCGGTACCTCTAAAACCATAACTGTAACTGCAAAAATCCCCAGAAAAACGGGAACTGTGGAAAGGCTTGCCCCGTGCGAGCAAAGGACGAGCGTCAAAACAGGCGTTAAAATCCCTGTAGAAAAGGAATTAAGAAAAAACAGTATTTTATGTGACAGCAGCATAAAACTCCCCCTTTACTTTTCGTCTTTTGTCCTCTTTCCCGGATAAGCAATCAGCGCCATATCCCAGGGCTTCGCCCCTTCCTTCGGCTTCATGTGCGCCTCCTGAAACGCAAGAATCTGCGCCTTCACTTTTTTTGCTTCCTCATCTGTCAGATAAATCACACCGTTCAGACAGTCTCCTGTTACCTCCCGGGGATTTTTTTCCTTCTTATATAAATCTGTTATATATTTCTTGAATCCTGTCCAGATGTCATTGATCAGGTAATCCAGGATCAGCTCCTTTTCCTCGTGAAGGTCGTCCTGTAAATCCCCTTTCAGATTCACCACTGCCGGAACCCTTCTGTAAAACTTTGCCTGAATGCCGTGAATGCTCTCTGTGTGGTCCAGCTCCACCAGCCCCAGTTCCTCCAGTTTCTTTAAGTGGTACGTCACAGAGGATGGGGAAATCTCAAGAATTACAGAAAGCTGCTTTGGCGTCATGGGAACTTTTTCCATATCCATTGTTTTCAGTAATTTCTGTCTCTGTACGTTCATAAAAATCTCAAGCTGTTTCCGTGTGGTAATGCTGATTTTTCTGCTCATAAATGCCCTCCTGTTATTATAACTTTTATATCGTTACATAAATTATAATGTTGTTTTTCCAAAATTGCAAGAGAAAAATTTAGATTTCTTTAATAGCTGCTCCAATAACTCTGTGCTAAAATAAAATCAGAAACTCTATAAGTTTTCTATTATACAAGGAGGCTCACTATGAAATATGGTAAACTTTTCAGTATACTTGCGATTGCCTGTCTTTTAAGTTTTACAGGCTGCCAGACGGAATCCGCCCCCTCTTCCAAACAGGAGAAACCCTCTCTTACCTCTTCTCCTTCCACAACTAATGATACTTCTGCGCAGCCAAAAACTACCGAAACATCTTTGCCGGAAACAGGACAGGGCTTTCAGCCGCCGGAAGGTTCTCACAGGGATAAAAATGGACACATTGTAGACCCGGAAGGAAACACCTTCGAGGAAGACGGAAGCTGGGCAGTTCCAGAGGGCGGACACGTAGATTCCAAAGGACGTATTTATGATAAGAACGGAAATTTAATGGGCGGAGGCGCTCCCATTGGCTCAAAAGGCTGAAAATATTCCACTGGACATCATTTCTCAATGTGATAAAATAGGAATAGACATTCTGAGCAAACATAAGAAAGTTGAGGAATCGAAACTATGATAACAGAACGATTACAAGCCCTTCGGGACAAAATGAAAGAATACGGTGTGGACGCTTATCTTGTACCCACCGCAGATTACCACGAATCTGAATATGTAGGACCGTATTTTAAATGCAGAGCTTATATTACCGGCTTTACCGGTTCTGCCGGAACTGCCGTTATCACACAGGACGAGGCTTGTCTCTGGACAGACGGACGCTATTTCGTACAGGCTGCAAAGGAATTAAAAGACACAGGCGTTACCCTGATGAAAATGGGCGAAGAAGGCGTTCCCACTGTTGTAGAATACCTGCAGAGCCACACAAAAGAAGGCATGACTCTCGGTTTTGACGGACGTGTTGTAAATGAAAGTCTGGGAGAAACATTTGAGGAAAAACTCCCGGAAAGATTTCTTTCATACAGAAGCGATTTAATTGGCGAAATCTGGAGTGAGCGCCCGGAGCTTTCCGCAGAACCGGTATGGATCCTTGCGGAAAAATACGCCGGAGAGTCTGCTGCCTCCAAGCTTTCCAAAATCCGTGAAAAAATGAAGGAAAACAAGGCTTCCGTACATGTGCTGACTTCTCTTGACGACATTGTATGGCTTCTCAATATCCGCGGAAACGACATTCCCTGCAATCCGGTTGTCCTTTCCTACCTTGTACTTACAGAAACAGAAGGACATCTCTTTATCCAGGAAAAAGCCTTATCTGAGGAAGTAAAATCTTACCTCCAGGGTCTTGGCATGGAAATCCATTCCTATGATTCTGTCTATGATTTTGTATCTGAAATCAAGGGAGAGACGATCTTACTGGAAAAAGGTCATGTAAACTATACGATTTTCCAGAGCCTTGCAGGCGACAACACCATTATAGACATGGTAAACCCTGCCGCTCTTATGAAAGCCATTAAAAATCCCACAGAAATGGAAAATATCCGAAAAGCCCACATTAAAGACGGCGTTGCTGTTACAAAATATATTTACTGGCTGAAAAAGAACATCGGCAAAATCCCAATGGACGAGCTTTCTGTTGCAGAGAAACTGGAAAACCTTCGAAAAGAGCAGGAGGGCTACATTGAGCCAAGCTTTGAAACCATCTCTGCTTACGGTCCCAATGCTGCTATGTGCCACTACCAGCCGACAGAGGAAGACTTTGCCCAGTTAAAACCGGAAGGCTTCTATCTTGTGGATTCCGGCGGACAGTATTATGAGGGAACAACAGATATTACAAGAACTATCGCTGTCGGACCTCTCACAGAGGAGCAGAAAGAGCATTTCACCGTGACAGCAATGGGAACGCTCCGTCTCGGCAATGCGAAATTCCTTCACGGCTGTGCCAGCGTAAACCTTGACTACCTTGCAAGAGGCGCATTCTGGGAAAGAGGTCTTGATTTTAACCACGGAACAGGTCACGGCGTCGGCTATCTTTTAAATGTACACGAGCGTCCAAACGGAGTTCGCTGGAAAGTCAGCCCGGAACGTGTGAAAGACGAGGTTTTTGAGGAAGGTATGCTAACCTCTGACGAGCCGGGTATCTACATTGAAGGAAGCCACGGAATCCGTACAGAAAACCTGATGCTCTGCCGCAAAGCAAAAAAAAATCAGTACGGTCAGTTTATGAAATTTGAATTTGTTACTTTCGTGCCGATTGATTTAGACGCCATTGACACAAAATATATGGCAGAAAAAGACGTGGAGCTTTTAAACAGCTACCACAAAGATGTATACGAAAAAATCTCCCCATATCTTGATGAGGAAGAAAAAGAATGGCTGAAAGAAGCTACAAGACCGGTAAGTAAATAAATTCCCAAAACATAAAGGATTAAAAAACAGCAGACACTTATGTGAAACTGTTTTTTAATCCTTTTTTTAATCTCTTCGTTTGACAGCTCTTACTGATTCAGAACCTCTCAGGAAAAAAAGCTCTGCGCAATGCTGATGTCCGCAATAAAGCCGACTGTTCCTGTCATGTAAATCGTTCCGTCCTCTTTTATGTTAATCTGGATCATGCCACCCGGCTGATTTACATTGATTCTGGGCTCTACAAGCCCCAGGCGGTATGCTGCCGCCGCTGCCGCACAGCTTCCTGTACCGGAGGCTTTTGTATAGCCGGAGCCTCTCTCCCAGATTTCAATATCAAGATTTCCTCTGTCGATCAGGCGGCAGAGCTGAAGGTTCATTCTGTTTGGAAATTCATCTGCATTTTCCACATAAGGTCCCAGCTCTTTTACGGCTTCCTTGCTTACTTTATCTGCAAAAATAATACAGTGGGGATTTCCTACGGTAAGACAGGTTGCTTTGTACTCTTTTTCATTAAAAGTAAACGTCTCATTTATAATTTCCCGTTTTTCACCTGTTACCGGAATTTCTTCGGAAATAAAAGAAGCTTTCCCCATTTTCACACGAAACTCGGTTGCTCTGGCGTTCATCACTTCCACTTCGATTGTTCCCGCCATTGTCTCAATGTCAAACTTTGATTCCTTTACATATCCCTGATCTATTAAATATTTTGCAAAAATACGAACGCCGTTTCCACTGATGGGAGACTCGCTTCCGTCCGCATTAAAAATATGAACGCCCATTTTTCCGTTTATCTGCACAGGTCCGTACAAAACGCCGTCCGCTCCAAGCCCGAATCCTCTCTGGCAGAGAAGCGCCGCTTTTTTCCCCTGAATCTGTACTCTGTTTCTCACCGCATCCAGAATCAGATAGTCATTTCCCAATCCCTGATATTTCGCCATAATAATATTGTCTGACATATTTACACCTCTCCTGTATTCACATATCACCTTACTGCCAAAATCTGATGGATTGTTTCTCATATTCCCTTCTACAATCCTGTCTTTTATTATATTATACATCATTTTTTTCCTGTGTATATAGAATAAACTGCGGAATATATTGCAAAAAATGCTCTGAAAAGAAGGAGAAAAAGAAGGAGGGCCGGACTGTCTGCAGTCCGGCTAAGTATAAAAAGTATGAAAAAGAAAAAAGTTATGAAAATCTATTCGATGAAAAAGCTTTCGCTTTATTTGTTTTATACTATACCGGGAATTTGTGAGGAAAATGTGATGATGATTTGAAAAAAACGTGATAAAATTATAAAAAAGAAATAAACGAGGTATACAAATATGGAGTTTCCTATTGATACAACGGAAAAAACAGGGTATCTTGACCAGGAATTTCGCCTTTTCTATTTAAAAGACCAGAAGCAGCAGGATTTTACTTATCATTACCATGATTTTTATAAGGTGATTATTTTTCTTTCCGGAAAAGCCACCTATCATATAGAAGGAAAATCCTATTATCTCAACCCCTGGGATATTCTTCTTGTGGATAAATATGCCATCCACAAGCCGGAAATCTCTTCTGAAGAACCATATGAACGGTTTATTCTGTGGATCCGGAACGATTTAAAAGAAGAGCTTCTGACCCGGTGTTTTCAGAAAGCAACAGACCGGTGCTTTCATCTTGTCCGTCTTCCCTCCAAAATACAGAAAAAGCTGGAACAGGTTTTGTCAGAATTTTACCGGGCATCTAAGAATCAGGAATTGGGAGATAACATTCTGGAAAAAGCTCTCTTTTATGAATTTATGGTGTATTTAAACCGGATTTTTCTGGAAAAACAATATATCTGCGACCAGGACTCCTATACTTACGATTCCCGGATTGAGGAACTTTTAAAGTACATCAACCGCAACCTTGAAAAAGAGCTGTCCATTGAGGAACTTTCCCGGAGATATTTCCTGAGCAAATATTATATGATGCGAAAATTCAAAGAAGAGACAGGGTACACCATGCACAGCTACATTGTGAGCAAACGGCTTTTTCTTGCAAGAAGCCTGATCTCTCAGGGAGTTCCCGTCACAAAAGCGGCTCTCCAGAGCGGATTTAAGGATTATACCGCCTTTATCCGCGCCTATAAAAAGCAGTTCGGGGAACTTCCGTCTGATGCCAATCGAGTAAGGGGCGGTGACTAATCACCGCCCTCTTCATATCAGGCGCATCATTTAACCCTTTCAAATTGTTCTCTCTTATACCCACTCTCCATTGACAGCAGACCATTTCCCAGTAAATTCTTTGTCTCCAACTGATGTTCTAAATGGTTTAGTCAGAAATGCTTTTATTGTTTTCAGCACTGTGCTGTAATCATCGGTTTTAGTATCAATCTTACGAACAAAAGCCTTCCACTTTTTCTGCATAGCCGCATCATCGTCAAAACACATAACCTGATTAAATTGCTCTTCTGTAAAATTATGCCCTCGATTAGAAAAAGTTTTTCTAAGAGCTTCATTCAGCACTTTACCATCAAAATCAAATTTATTAGCAAGATAGTAAATATCATAGTAATCTTTCATACGACTGGAAAACTCCATCAGGCTGAGAATTGCATCAATTTTTTCAGCAACCATTGTTTCAATAGAATAAGTACTGACTGTGGGGGCAATAAAATCGTCAAGCTGAGTGGGGATTTTTCGCTTTTCCTGCTTCGGCACAATAACATCTCCAACACCAAAATCAATACTAAACGGTGTACGCGTATTTTTGATATGAGCAACTATCGAAGCACCTATACCGGCATATTTCTTTGTAATAGCAATAGGAGTAACATCTTTTATCTCAAAGGTCACAAAATCATTGCCTGTCTGAATTGAGATAATTTCCTTAAGAATCCCCTTCAACTGTTCCGGTGTATTGGGTATATGCCTAAGCAAAAAATCTACGTCAACCGTTACCCGGCTATCAAAATTAGTAAGTGAATAGAGAAACAAACCGCCTTTCAGCACAAGGTTATTGGCATACCTGGACTTTTCCAAACGACGCAAAAATTCCTCCTGACAGAAAAGTTGCAGGCAAAGCTGATAGCTTCTTCCACTTTCCTTTGCTTTGTTTTTAAGACGTGCAAGCACAGATGTAGCCATGTCAGCCATTAAGCAGTACCTCCATTATATTCATAACCTTTGTATAAAGCTTCATTTCTCTTGCATATTTAGATAAATTTACAAGATTCTTTTTTTTATCAGCAGCATAGGCTTTAACAGCCTTATCAAAAATTTCATTATCGAGTTTTGTGCGATACTTAAAGCAGTCACATATTGTTCGCTCACGGTCATATACAGGCAGTATTACACCATTAAAATTGCTTGCAGACTTGCCTATGTTTAAAAATTCTTTTTGAATATAGTAAGCCTTCATCGAAAACTCTTCAATGTTCTTCACGGTGCGGGTTGCTGTTCTCGGCACTGCAATCGACCATTTGCGGGGAGCAAAATCGCTGTACCCATAATGAAACAGAGCGGATTCCACACAAATAATCCCCTGTGGAAGAATTTCCCGGATTAACAGTTCCTCCATTGCTCCATCATTTTGCGGAAGCTGGTAAAAACCTCTCCTAATTCTTTCAATGACTCCTTCTTTACAGAAAGCTGCCACCTCATATTTATTTATCCCATTATCAGCAAAATCTGAAGTTTTTGCAATACCACCATTATTTTCAATTACCTTTTTTAAAATTTCTTTTTCATTCAAGCGATCACCAACTTTCTACATACAAAAAACAAATAATGTACGTAGTTAGTATAACAACTGGTTTAAAAAGCTGCAACAGTTTGAAGGAATATTTGTATATAAATTTATATCTCAAAAATAACTGCATCGTCAATTATATTCTGTATTTCAGAAACTCAAAAGGTACGACGCAACCTGTTTAGCAAGTTACATCGTACCCATCTAAAAACTTCCCTTTTTCTCACACTTTTGCAGCTTTACGTCCGCAGCACTGTTTATACTTCTTTCCGCTTCCGCATGGACACGGATCGTTTGGATAAATCTTATCTTCTTTGCGCTGTACCGGTTTCTTCGGACCTGCGCTGTCGTCCTTGTTTGTTCCGGTAACTTTAGCCACCTGCTCACGCTCGATCTTCTGCTCTACATGAACGTGATACAGCATACGCACAGTATCCTCCTGAATGGAGCTTATCATGCCGTTAAACATCTCGTAAGCGCTCATCTTGTATTCTACAACCGGGTCACGCTGACCGTATGCGGCAAGACCGATTCCCTGGCGGAGAATTTCCATATCGTCAATGTGATCCATCCACTTGCTGTCGATACTCTTTAAGAGGACTACTCGCTCAAGCTCACGAAGCTGTTCCGGTTCCGGGAACTCTGATTCTTTCGCTTCGTAGAGTTTTACTGCCTCTTCTTTGAGGATATGCTTCATCTCGTTTCTTCTCTTGCCTTTTACCTTATCTTCTGTAAGAGGCGCGATCGGAATGATCGGGCATAATGCGGAGTTGAACTCGTCAAAATCCCACTCTTCTGCGTCCACATCATCGGAGAAACACATATCTACTGTGCTGTCCACAATGTCTGTGATCATCTTGTAGATTGCGTCGCGCATATTTTCTCCGTCGAGAACCTGGCGGCGCTCCTTGTAAATAATTTCACGCTGCTCATTGTTTACCTGGTCATAATCAAGAAGGTTTTTACGGATACCGAAGTTGTTAAACTCAATCTTTTCCTGTGCCTTCTCGATCGCGCTGGAGAGCATTTTATGCTCGATCTGCTCGTTCTCTGCAACTCCGAGAGAAGTAAAGACCTTCATAAGACGCTCGGAACCGAAGAGACGCATCAGGTCGTCCTCAAGGGAGATGTAGAAACGGGATTCACCCGGGTCACCCTGACGTCCGGAACGTCCGCGGAGCTGATTGTCAATACGTCTGGACTCATGACGCTCTGTACCGATAATTTTAAGACCGCCTGCCTCACGGGCAACATCATCAAGCTTAATATCCGTACCACGGCCTGCCATGTTTGTTGCGATAGTAACTGCGCCTGCCTGTCCTGCCTGTGCAACGATTTCCGCCTCAAGTTCGTGGAATTTGGCGTTCAGCACGTTATGCGGGATTCCCTCTCTTTTCAGCATACGGCTTAACAGCTCGGAAGTCTCGATTGTGATCGTACCTACCAGTACAGGCTGTTTCTTCTCGTGTGCTTCCACAACTGCGCGCACAACTGCGTTGAATTTTTCCTTCTTTGTCATATATACGGCATCATCCAGGTCTTTACGCTGAACCGGCTTATTTGTAGGAATCTCCACAACGTCCATGCCGTAAATATCACGGAACTCTTTTTCCTCTGTGAGAGCTGTACCTGTCATACCGCCTTTTTTGTCATATTTGTTAAAGAAGTTCTGGAATGTAATGGTTGCAAGAGTTTTGCTCTCACGTTTTACCTTTACGTGTTCCTTCGCCTCGATTGCCTGATGAAGCCCGTCAGAATAACGGCGTCCCGGCATAATACGTCCTGTAAATTCGTCTACGATGAGGATTTCATCATCTTTTACAACGTAATCCTGGTCTTTGTGCATCAGGTTATGGGCACGAAGAGCAAGAATGGTGTTGTGCTGGATCTCCAGGTTTTCCGGATCAGCAAGGTTTTCAATATTAAAGAATTTCTCTACCTTCTTTACGCCCTGCTCTGTCAGGTTTACGATCTTATCTTTTTCATTTACAACGAAGTCTCCTGTCTCGATAACTTCCTCGCCCATGATCGCAGCCATCTTTGTCATCTCATGGCTTGCCTCGCCGCGCTCAAGCTGCTGTGCGAGAATGTCGCAGACTTCGTAAAGCTTTGTAGACTTGCCGCTCTGTCCTGAAATAATAAGAGGAGTACGCGCCTCGTCAATTAAAACGGAGTCCACCTCGTCAATGATACAGTAGTGGAGATCTCTCTGTACGAGCTGTTCTTTATAAATAACCATGTTGTCACGAAGGTAATCAAATCCCAGCTCGTTGTTTGTAACGTAAGTGATGTCACAGTTGTATGCAGCACGGCGCTCTTCCGGCTTCATATCGTTTAATACAACGCCAACAGTAAGTCCCAGGAATTCATGAACCTTTCCCATCCACTCTGCATCTCGTTTTGCCAGATAGTCGTTAACTGTTACAACGTGTACGCCCTTCCCCTCCAGTGCATTTAAGTATGCAGGAAGAGTAGATACAAGTGTCTTACCTTCACCTGTACGCATCTCTGCGATACGTCCCTGATGAAGAATAATACCGCCGATGATCTGTACACGGTAATGTTCCATTCCAAGAACACGCTTTGCTGCTTCTCTCACTGTTGCAAATGCTTCCGGAAGGAGGCTGTCAAGTGTTGCTCCCTCTTCCAGACGCTTCTTATATTCTCTTGTCTTGTCCTTTAATTCTTCATCGCTGAGTTTCTGCATTTCCGGACGCAGGCTTTCTGTCTTCTCTACAAGAGGCATAATTCTTTTTACCTCACGCTGACTGTGCGTTCCGAATACTTTTGAAAATACGTTCATATTTTACTCCTGTTTCCTTTTTATTTTCTCTACAGCTTCTGCTGTATAATAAATTCTTATTACCGTTCTGAGAGCATACTCCCAAAAGTATACTCTCAACATTCTATATTCTATCACTTTCCGGTCAAGAAAACAATAAACATTTCGTAAACAAACAGGATTTCTCTGCCATTGCCATTCCTTCTCCTCTGTGTTATGATAGCTTCATCCTGCCACCGGCAGTCGGAACGATAAAAAATTGCAAATGTATGATATTTTAAATGGAGGAAAGTTGTTTTTGAAGAAAAAAGAAATTCTGTTAATCGGCTCGATTCTCGCTGCCGCCCTTCTTCTGTGGGCAGGTATGAGTATTTCTAAAAAGCCACAGAACAACATACGGATCACAGTTGACGGCAAAGAATACGGTGTGTATTCCCTGTCTGAAAATCAGACGATTTCCATTAATGACACAAATGTATGCGAAATAAAAGACGGAAAGGCAAAAATGATTTCCGCCACCTGTCCGGATCATCTATGTCTTGAACAAAAAGCAGTTGACGCTTCGGGCGGCTCCGTGATCTGCCTCCCGAATAAGGTTGTAATTGAAGGAGAAAACAGCGAAGGGAACGATGTTTCCCATGCTGTGGTGCAGTGATTATGAAGACAAAGACAGCTTATCTCGGTTTTTTTGCCGCCATTGCCATTATTTTCGGATATGTGGAAACTCTGATTCCTGTTTTTGCAGGAATCCCCGGAATCAAGCTTGGACTTGCGAACCTGTCCGTGCTGATCATTCTGAAAAAATACGGATTCAAAGATGCTGCCCTTGTATCCGTTGTACGTATTCTCGTAATCGGCTTTCTCTTTGGAAATATGTTCAGCATCCTTTACAGCCTTGCCGGCGCTGCGCTAAGCCTTTCTGTCATGGTTCTTCTTCTGAAGAAGACATCCCTTACGACAATTGGTATCAGTGTTTTCGGCGGAGTCACCCACAATATCGGTCAGCTTATCATTGCTGCCCTCATTGTGGAAAATACTGCCGTGTTTTATTATACACCACCTCTTCTCATTTCCGGTGTTGTAACCGGCTTTCTCATAGGAGTCCTGACTCAGGAAGTGTTAAAACGCCTGCCTTCTGTCTGGGGCACTGATTCCAAAAAGTTATAACCTCATTCAAAAAAGAGAGGGACTTTTACAGTCCCTCAAAGTGTTTCTAATACCTCTTTCGCCGCACGGATTTTGCTCTCTTCTGTGCGCCAGATCTCATATTCGCTTAAAGAAGGAAGTCCCATACTTACACCTTCTTTTCTGTAGATCATTTCACTGTCCAGCGTAACCTTTCCAGACATATGGAAGGCTCTTGCCTTTGTCACAGGATAAACTTCTTTAATAGCGTCTGCATCTACGCCGCTTCCCACCTGGATCTCAATTCTTCCAGCGCTTTTTTCCACGAGCTGACCAAGAAGCTCTGCTCCAAGACGGCAGTTATTCTGCTGACCGGAAGTAAGGATCGTGTCAATTCCCAGGGAGATTGCCTGTTCCATTGCTTCAAACGGATCTGCGCATACGTCAAATGCTCTGTGAAGCGTCACAGACATTCCCTCTGCCTCTTCCATAAGAATTTTCATCTGCTCCATATTTAAAGTACCGTCGGGTTTTAAAATACCGATTACCACGCCTTCTGTCCCAAGCTTTTTATAGGTTTTTACTGCATTCCTGATGATGGCAAATTCGGAATCTGTATAACAGAAATCACCAAATCTCGGACGGATCAGGGCATGGATCCGAATATCGGAATGTTTCCTGATTTCCTCATACAGTCCCGGTTCCGGCGTCGTTCCTCC
The DNA here is from genome assembly GCA_900547615.1 of uncultured Blautia sp. Taxonomy (GTDB): domain Bacteria; phylum Bacillota; class Clostridia; order Lachnospirales; family Lachnospiraceae; genus Blautia_A. The sequence goes on from URHH01000015.1 coordinate 25,487, forward strand.
AATGATCAGATTTCCGCACAGTTCCAGACGTGTTGCTCCTCCTCTTTCTGCTGCCAGGGCAGATTCCACAGAATCCACACATGCTTCCAGTATGTAATCTTTCATTTTTCTTTCCTTTCTTTCTGCTGAAAAAAATAGCCCTCCCGCACTGAACAGGAGGGCTTTGCTCACCTTTTTAAAATTCCGGTTCAATCAGACCGTAGGTATTGCCTTTTCTCTTATAAACCACATTTACCTGCTCTGTCTCTGCATTGCAGAATACAAAGAAGTTGTGACCCAGGAGCTCCATCTGTACACAGGCATCTTCCGGATACATTGGTTTAATATCAAATTTCTTTGTACGAATGATTTTTACCTCTTCGTCTTCCTCATATTCCTTATCAAGATATGCCTGCTGGAAACTTCCCGCAGACTGTTTTTTGTCTACAATCTTGTTCTTGTATTTCCGAAGCTGGCGTTCAATCACCTCTTCTACAAGGTCGATTGATACATACATATCACTGCTTACCTGCTCGGACCGGATAATATTTCCTTTTACAGGAATCGTCACTTCAATCTTCTGTCTTTCTTTTTCCACACTTAAAGTTACGACAACTTCGGTGTCAGGAGTGAAATACCGTTCCAGTTTCCCAAGCTTGTCCTCAACTGCTGTTCGAAGCCCTTCGGTCACTGCAATATTTTTTCCGCTGATAATAAATTTCATGCTTCCATCCCCTTTGCTGTTTGATGGAATTATTATAACACATCGTGCGGAATTTTAACACCATTTTATGAAAAATTAACATAAATTTCTTATTTTTTTCTGTAACTTCCGGGATTCTTTTCTTATCTTCCGTCTACTGCATTTCTTGCAGCGTCTCCTACGTCTTCTACCGCATCGCCTACGCCTTCACCCAGGTCTTTCACACTGTTTCCGAGTTCTCCTGATACCGTCCCGTCTCCGTTTCCATTCTGGTCATTTCCATTATTGGAGCTTCCATTGTCGGCATTTCCATTGCTGTCTGTTGTGTTTTCCGGCGCTGCCGTCATATCCGGTCCCGCGTTGTCTGTCATATTATTGTCCACTGCTCCGTCCGGTGTTCCGTCATTTTCCATGCCTGCGTCCGGAACAACGCCGTCTGCTGTATTTCCGTCTGTTTTGTCTTCTGTTGTCCTGTCTTCTGTTACAGTATCTTTTTCTGTACGTGTGTCACCATTTTCTTTTACCGTATCTTTCTCTTTTGCCTTACTCTCTTCTCTGCGCGTCTCATCTGCCGCATTGTCGTTTCTCCCACAACCTGCAAACATTGCTAATGTCAGTACAAGTGCTGCACTCATAAGAATTTTATTCCATTTTTTCATGATTCTGTTCTCCTTTTCCTTAGGCTTTTACTTATACTGTTATTATGCCTGCCGGAAAAATTTTTATTCAGCGTTTTAGAATAATATTAACAGCTAATTGTGAAAAAAATAAACGGCATTCAGCCAAAAGCCAAATACCGCTTATCTTTTCTCTTTATTTATTGATCACATCGCTCATGTCATATTTGCCAGCCGGTTTTCCTGCCAGGAATTTCGCAGCCTCCACTGCTCCTTTTCCGAAAACCGCCTTGGAGTAAGCTGTATGCTTAAATTCGATCACCTCGTCCGGACCTGCAAAGATTACCTCGTGCTCACCCACGATGGTTCCGCCGCGCACAGCAGAAATTCCGATTTCTTTGCTGTCACGCTGCTCTCTTCTCTGACTTCTGTCATACACGTAATGGTATTCCTCATTCATTGCCTCATTTAAGCTGTCTGCAAGAGCAAGGGCTGTTCCGCTTGGAGCGTCCACTTTCAGATTGTGATGTTTCTCTACGATCTCCATATCAAATCCTGCCTTTGCAAGAACCTTTGCCGCCTCCTGTATCAGCTTTAAGAGGGTGTTGATCCCGAGAGACATATTTGCAGATTTTAAAATCGCCACTTTCTTTGCTGTCTCTTCCAGATGGGCAAGCTGCTCCTCACTTAATCCGGTTGTACATACGACTGCAGGGATTCCTCTCTCTGCGCTGTAATCAAGAAGCTTATCCACTGCTTTTGCAGAAGAAAAGTCAATGATGACATCTGCCTCAATCTTACATGCTTCCATATCTGTAAAAACAGGATAGCTGTTTTTCCCCTGGTCTGCGATATCAATTCCCGCAACGATTTCCACTTCCGGGTCTTTTTCCACCAGACCGGAAATCACCTGTCCCATATGTCCGTTGCAGCCGTGCATAATAATTCTTACCATAGCTGTTTCTCCTCCTGTCAGTTACGCCAGCTTAATGCCAAAATCCTGCATTGCTTTTTTCAGCTTCTCTTTGTTTTCCTCTTCCATTTCTGTGAGAGGCATACGAAGAGGACCTGCGTTCATTCCCATCAGATTAAGGGCTGCTTTTACAGGAATCGGATTTACCTCGCTGAAAAGAGCATTAACCAGCGGAATGGCTTTTAACTGGATTTCTGCCGCTCCTTTTACGTCGCCTTCATGAAATTTTGCCACCATATCATGTGTTTCCTTCGGCGCAATATTGGAAAGAACAGAAATTACTCCAAGACCTCCAAGAGAAAGTATCGGAAGTACCTGGTCATCGTTTCCGGAATAAAGCTCAAGACTTCCTTCTGCAAGATTCATCATCTTTGCAACCTGTGACAAATCGCCTGTCGCTTCCTTGATTCCCACAATATTTTTTACATTTTTTGCAAGATATGCCGCTGTTGCAGGCTGGATATTACAGCCTGTACGGCTTGGAACATTGTACATGATGATCGGTGTCTCAGGCACTGCCTCTGCAATGGCTGTATAATGAGCGATCAGACCCTTCTGTGTTGCCTTATTATAGTAAGGAGTTACAACGAGAAGACCATCTGCTCCATAAGAAGCTGCCTCCTGTGACATCATAATTGCTGTTTCTGTGCAGTTGGAACCTGTCCCTGCAATAACAGGAACTCTTTTTGCGACCTTATCTATCGCGTACTTAATTGTCTGAAGATGTTCCCCATGTGTCATGGTAGAAGATTCGCCGGTTGTCCCGCAGATAATGATCGCATCTGTGCTGTTGGCTATCTGGAACTCGATCATCTCTCCCAGTTTGTCGTAGTTTACTCCTCCGTTTTCGTGCATGGGAGTTACAATCGCAACGCCTGCTCCTTTGAAAATTGCCATTTTCCTTCCTCCTTTACGCTTCTGTGCATGTATTATTCTTCTGTACTGCATTCATCTTTTCTTATATTTTCTGTACTGAGAGTGGTCACTCTGTCCACATATTTTCGAAGTCCCTCCGGAAGTCCCTGGCCTGTCATGACAATGTGCATACTTTCGTCCTTAAGCTTCAGAATCTCCCCGATTGTCTCTTCTGTTGCAATTCCGTTATCCAAAAGCCGCAGAATCTCATCCAGAAGCAGGAAATCGCATTCCTGAGTTGCAACTACCTTACGGGCAAAATTCAGTCCGTTGAGAATATTCAGTCTCTCTTCCTCTTTCTCCTCGGCACTTAATTCCTCATAGCAGCGATCCATTCTTTCAAACCGGAAGATTTTAATATCCATGTTATCCAGCTCTTCCAGAAAATCAAGCTCTCTTCGCTCCTTTCCCTTTAAAAACTGAATAATGATCACACTTTTTCCCTGTCCGCAGGCGCGAAGGCTCTGCCCGATTGCCAGAGTGGTCTTTCCTACGCCGTCTCCGCAGTAAACCTCTGTTAATTTTCTTTCCATCACAATTCCTCTTATCGTTTATGAAGTTGCTTTTGAATACGCTTATATTACCGCAGATTTAAAAGAATTGCAAGTCTTTGCTTACTTACTCAATGTATTCCAGCTTACTTACAGATACCTCGTAGGCAATTCTTTTTTCCGTCTCATTTTCACTGATGCGCTTCATATATTCCCTGCTCTGGATCCTTCCCCAGATGAGTACATGTCCGCCCACTTCAAAAGCGGAAGCGTACCGCGCGTTCCTTCCCCAGCAGATACAGGGTATGTAATCTGATTTTCCGTAAGGTCTGTTCACTGCCATAAGAAGGTCTGCGATTTCTCTTCCAAGCGGAGTTTTTCTGTATACCGGCGGCTTACAGATATATCCGTCCAGGAAAATCTGATTGACAGGAATGGATTCGTCCTCTTCCTCCACGAATTTCAGCTCTCTTGCAAATACAGAAAGCACAAGTCTGTTATGTTTTTCCTCGTGGCGGTTATAAGATCGGAACTGTCCGTGGATCTCTATATATTCCCCCACGTAATCCTGTGTTACGTCCACAAGGCGTTCCGATACCATAACCGGAATCCTGTCCTCAGAATCACTCAGTCTTTTTACGAGAAGATCCATTGTATAGAATCCCTCCCCAAAAACCTGATGACTGAATGTAAAGCCGGTAGCGATTTTCCCCATAACCGATACCTGATTGTTTTCAATAATTTTATCTGCCATAATGTGTTCTCCTTCCTCTTCGGGTATTTTATCTATATAAGCTTATGTAGTAGATTACAGATTTAGAACTAAAAATAAAAAAATTTTTTCAGCACCTTGTAATCCTCGAAAAATGTGGTAAACTTATAAATTGGATTTTTGTGCAGCAATGCTTGACTTAAAATAAAGATACTTATTTAAAGAAAGGAAATACATTTTATGAAAACCAGACGGGAAGATGTACGTAACGTAGCCATTATCGCCCATGTTGACCACGGCAAAACAACCCTGGTAGACCAGCTTTTAAAACAGAGCGGCGTATTCCGTGAAAATCAGGAAGTCCAGGAACGCGTCATGGACTCCAACGACATTGAACGTGAAAGAGGAATCACCATTCTCTCAAAAAATACTGCCGTTCACTACAAAGGAACAAAAATCAACATCATCGACACACCAGGTCACGCAGACTTCGGCGGCGAGGTAGAACGTGTCCTTAAAATGGTAGACGGTGTGATCCTTCTTGTAGACGCGTTCGAGGGGGCCATGCCTCAGACAAAATTCGTTCTGAAAAAAGCCCTTGAGCTTGATCTTCACGTAATCGTGTGCATCAACAAAATCGACCGCCCGGAAGCGCGTCCGGAAGAGGTAATTGACGAGATACTTGAGCTTCTTATGGACCTGGAAGCTTCTGACGAGCAGCTTGACTGTCCGTTTTTATATGCTTCCGCAAAAGCCGGCCACGCAGTTTTAGACCTTGCAGATACACCGGAAAACATGGCTCCTCTTTTTGAGACGATCTTAAAATACATTCCCGCACCTGAAGGGGATCCGGATGCAGATACACAGGTTCTTATCAGCACCATCGACTACAACGAGTATGTAGGTCGTATCGGCGTTGGAAAAGTGGAAAACGGAAAAATCGCAGTCAACCAGGAGCTTACTCTTTTAAACCACCACGACCCAGACAAACGTCAGAAAGTAAAAATCAGTAAATTATATGAATTTGACGGTTTAAATAAAGTAGAGGTACAGGAAGCGTCCATCGGATCCATCGTGGCTGTTTCCGGTATTTCGGAAATCCATATCGGAGATACCCTCTGCGGCGGCGACAAACCGGAATCCATTCCATTCCAGAAGATTTCCGAGCCGACAATCTCCATGAACTTCCTCGTAAACGACAGCCCGCTTGCAGGACAGGAAGGAAAATATATTACCTCCCGTCATCTGCGCGACCGTCTTTACAGAGAATTAAACACAGACGTAAGCCTTCGTGTGGAAGATACGGAGACAACAGAATGTTTCAAGGTTTCCGGACGAGGAGAACTTCATCTTTCTGTTTTGATCGAAAATATGCGCCGTGAGGGATATGAGTTCGCAGTAAGTAAACCGGAGGTTCTCTATCATACAGACGAGCGCGGCAAAAAACTTGAGCCAATGGAAATTGCATACGTGGACGTGCCGGAGGAATTTTCCGGAACAGTGATCCAGAAATTAAGCGAGCGAAAAGGCGAGCTTCAGGGCATGAGCACAGCAAGCGACGGTTCTGTACGCCTTGAATTCCATATTCCTTCCAGGGGGCTCATCGGATTCCGCGGGGAATTTTTAACCTCCACAAAGGGAACCGGTATTTTAAATACGATTTTTGACGGATATGCTCCTTACAAAGGAGACTTTCAGTACCGCAAACAGGGCTCTCTCATTGCTTTCGAGGCAGGCGAGGCTGTTACTTACGGACTTTTCTCTGCACAGGAGCGCGGAACACTTTTCGTAGGACCGGGCGAGAAAGTTTACAGCGGTATGGTAGTCGGTCAGAACGGAAAAACGGAAGATATTGAACTTAATGTATGTAAAACAAAACATCTTACAAATACCCGTTCTTCCTCTGCTGACGACGCCTTAAAGCTGACGCCTCCAAAGGTATTAAGTCTTGAACAGGCAATCGAATTTATCGACCAGGACGAGCTTCTTGAAGTAACGCCTTCAAGCCTTCGTATCCGTAAGAGGATCCTCGACCCGAGAGAACGTAAGAGAGCGGCTTTCAGAAAGAGCTGAGACATTTTATCATAAATCTTTTCATAAAAACAGCGGGACTTTAAGTGAGAAATACGCTTAAAGCCCCGCTTCTTCTTATATTCTTAATTCTCCAACGCCTTCAGATGATTTACAAGAATCTTTCGGATTCCCGGATATTCTCCAAGACCTTTGATCACAGCTTCCACCTTATAGCCTTCGTTTTTAAACTGGCTGTACCAGGATTCCGGATCGTCTCCTGCCATATCGTTTTTTGCGTGGTCTCCTGCCACGATCATAAACGGAGCAAGAACGACCTTTGACGGATCGTATTCTTTTACAAGCTTCATGATACTTTCCATAGAAGGATACGCCTCCACTGTTCCAAGAAAAATATTCTTATGACCTTTGTCCTTAAATGTATAGTCAAGCGCTGCATAAACAGAGTTTGCATAATGCGTTGTTCCATGTCCCATAAGAACAAGAACTTCGTCCTCTTTCAGATGGGAAAACTCCACTGCCACAGCCTCTATCACCTCCCGGTTATCCTGCTCGCTTGTAAGAAGGGGATCTCCAAAAGAAATGGAATGAAAATCTTCTCTGTAGGAAAGAGCCTCCTCCTTCATAATATCGTTTTCGATTCCATTGATCACATGAGTTGGCTGTACGAGAACGTCTGTGATGCCGTCTGCCCGCATTCTCTCCATCGCCTCTTTTACGGTATCAATATGTACGTTATCTCTCTTGTTTACTTTATTGATGATCATTTTGCTTGTCCACGCTCTGTAAAGAGGATACTCTGGAAAGGCAGCCTGCATATCTTTTTCGATAGCGTCAATGGTAACCTCTCTCGTATCGTTATGGCTTGTTCCAAAGCTCACTGCCAGGACTGCCTTCTTTGTGGTATCTGACATCTGTTTCTTACCTCCGTAATATGTGTTTAAATTTACTTCTTCTATATACCCTTCCAGAGTCTTAAGATTTTTGGGGAACGGAAGGGAGGATTTTAAAATCCCTTTTTTACAAAGACTCTCAAAAAGCTCCAGCACTGCAGGCGGCTCAAGATTTGTCTGGCGAAGAACCGCTCTGTTTCCGAAAACCTGCTCAGGACTTCCGTTCATGAGAACCTTTCCCTCATGAAAAAGAATAACTTCATCTGCCCATTCATAAGCATAATTCACATCATGGGTTGCCATAAGAACTGTAATTCCATTCTCTGTCATCTGCTCTACAATGTGATTTACCATTGTCGTATGTCTCGGATCAAGCGCTGCTGCCGGCTCATCAAGAATAATGATCTCCGGGTGCATCACAAGAATATCCGCAATGGAAACCTGCTTTTTCTGACCGCCGCTTAACGCATGGGTAGGCTTACTGCGAAAGGGGGTGATCTCCAGATAATTAATCACTTCCTCCACCTCTTTTTTTGCCTGCTCCTCAGAAACTCCAAGGTTTAAAATCCCAAAAGAAATTTCCTGATATACGCTGGCAGAAAAAAGCTGATTGTCCGGGTCCTGAAATACGATTCCCACCTTGCTTCGAAGATCAAGAAGACCTTTTTTATTATACTTTACCTCTTTTCCGTCGAGATAAAGCTTTCCTTTCTGGGGCTTATGGATTCCGGTGCAGCACAGAAAAAATGTAGATTTTCCGCTGCCGTTTGCTCCCATTATCGCCACCTTCTGTCCTTTTTTTATTTCCAGTGAAAGACCCTTCAGAGAATGGGAATTGTCATCGTCATATGAAAAATATAAATCCTCTGCTTTTAAAATAATGTCTGCGCTCATTAAAAAAATCTCCTCCATACAGCAAAAATAAGAAGCGCCGTATCAAAAACGATCATCGCTGCAATAATTTTTTTCTTCGGTTTTCTGTTTTCTGTCAGCACACGTATCGTTCCGTCATAACATCTTGCTTCCATTGCGTCATACAGGCGGTTTGCCCGCTTTACTGCCCGTATCATAAGAACAGAGCCAAGAAGACCGAAGGATTTTACAGACGTGCGGTAATCCTTATTTCCAAGCCTGCATTTCTGGGAAACAGAAATAGCGGACGCCGTTTCCATAAGCACAAAGATAAACCGGTAGATTAAAAGCATCAGTTCTATGAGAAGCCCCGGACAGCGGAGCTTTCGCAGAACTTCCAGAATATCCGGCATTGGTGTGGAAAACGCCAGAAAGTACAGGCAGGAAACTGCCGCGAGAGCCGTTAAAATCAACTGCAGGGCATAAAAAAACGAGTAACGGCTTGCCGTAATATACCAGTCTCCCACAGGAATCGCAAGAAAATCCATCGGCGTTTTCTTTATATTAAACATAACTGCCGCAGTGCTTAAAAATAAAAAAGCAAGAGGAACTGTGAGAAACTTTAAATAGCGCAAAACAGGGACTCCTCCCTTCCAGACGGTAAGAATCCCTGTTGCTGCCAGTACAATGGCTGCCACCTCCGCAGAGCGGCTCATCACGCAAATACAAAGAGTAATGACAGAAAACGCAAATTTCTCTCCTGCATTTTCATACCGAAGCTTTGAATTGTAACAAAGTTTATCAATGGTAATCATCGGTTATTCCTCTTTCAGCCATTTTCTGCGCTCCACAAAGCGCCCCATAATAAATGCGATAATTCCAACGCCGATTCCTGTCTGCAGACAGAAAATAAGACTTTCCACTTCTCCCGGAAGCCCTCCGCCTATCATTTTTTCCAAAACAGGCGTTGCCCACGGCTGGTAGGAGGAATCCACTTCTTCCACTACCGTGCTTCCCGCGTCGTCAGAACCTCCAAACTCCGCGTCTTTTAAGACAAACAGAGGAATAAAGGCAATCAGAAAAATCACAAGAATGCCAAGCAGTACTTTCTTCTTCATCTTACTTTCCCTCCTTAAAATAACCGATTAATTTCAGTTCCGGTTTTGCATATGTCTCAAGTCCCATGATAATGAGGACTGTAATAATTCCCTCAATAACAGCCAGTGGAACCTGTGTCGGCGCAAACACAACAAGGAATTTTCCAAATGCTGCCCCAAATGTGGTGTCTGCGTTATGTGCAAGCGCCATCTGTCCTGCTGTCACGCAGTATGTAAATAAGTCTCCAAGCGCTGCTGCAAGAAAAATATTTACTTTTTTATTTACCTTTGTTTTGCCAAGCAGTTTATAAATTCCATATGACACAAACGGTCCTGCGATCGCCATAGAAAACGTATTTGCTCCAATCGTAGTCAGACCGCCGTGCGCCAGAAGAAGCGCCTGGAACAGAAGTACGATTAAGCCAAGAACAGATACGGCTGGCGG
>URHH01000016.1 GCA_900547615.1 uncultured Blautia sp.
TGTCTTCGCAGTGCATATAAGGAGGATAGCAGATTTGATTCTGCAGTTAATATTCTGGAAGAATTGTTAAATAAAGCTCAAAATAAAGTTCACTATGTAAAATTTATTCAATATGGAGATTGTATTCTTGAAATAAACAATCCGCGCTATGGGATAAATATTGAAAACAGAATAGAAGAATTGTTTGACAAAATAGAAATAATAATAACGAATTTAGAGGGGGATTTAGGGGAATATTATGAAAAAATAAATCCGGAGTTGTCTAATATTATTGACTATGCAGCAGAATTAATGTGGTGTGTTGCAAGTAGAAAACCATTTGATCAGAATATGTTTAATGCCGCGGCTTCTATTTTTGATGCTTATACCGCTAGATGTAAAATTGATAACAGGTGTACTACATGGAAATATGAACAAAAGATATATGCTCAGGCTAAAAATGATAATCAGAATGAAAGTCCAAAATGTTTGTTAAATATTAATGTGGAACATTTGCTGGCATTAATTTATGCAAAAAATTCTGTTGGCGGAGTGAATACTGTAAGTAAAGAAAAAGCGCGCATTACAGATTGGATTAATGAGATTATTGAGATTGGTTGCACAGAGGAAGGATTTTTACTGGCATCTGGTCTGGCATGGATGGGGCTTTATGATTTAGAGCGAGCAGTATTAAGACAGCTTTTTGATAAAAAAGTAAAATTCGAAATTGAATACCAGGACCGTCTTAGTTTCCTTGAAAGCGGAGGAAATACAAATATCAAAATTTTCGATGTGAGAGATATGGAGGGATTTTTATTTGACAGTTCTGTTGAAGCCTGGAATAAAGATGCTTATGATATGTTCTTTAGAAAACTGGAAATGACGCATAAACCATTGGAATATTCATTAATGATGTCAAAATGGACAAAAACGTTACCATTAGCCAGTGGACAAGAAATTTCGCAAGAAAAGATGGAAGAGGCTTTTTCGGATTTAGTTAAAGATTTTGGTGGTGAGATTACTCTTAGCAGGGAACCGGCAAAGGCTTTAAATCTTGCCAATGTTGAATATGAATTTCCGTTTATTTTCCGATTTAAAAGTGAGAGAAACAGATGTGTGACTATGCTGTTTTCAAGTGAAAAATTTGGTCGAAACTTAAATATATCAATTCTGACAATGTTTACACCGGAAAAAGAGCTGGATAATGAACAGATGAAAAAATATGCGTTGGCAATCAAAGAAAATATATACGTAGAAAGCTTCAGAGAATCGATTTGTCAGGTGGTAGACCAACTGATAAAAGAGAAGGTAACCATATATGACGAGGAAGTGCCGAGAAAAATTTTTAGTTGATTTTGAGTGTACGGGAAATTAGCTAAAAAATTTCTATGAAGCCAAAATGAAGTGAGCAGTCAGAAATTTATTTTAAATTATACAAGTATATCTGCTCTACTAATATACTTGTATAAAAAGATTAGGGAGAAGAAAAAATGATTGAACTTGTTTTGTTTGGAATATTGGGAGGATTAATAGGATTTATATCTATGTCTTTCTGGTCAGCGCCTATTTCAATAAGAGTAGTAAGTGTGTTTATTGGAGTTATGATTGGAGAAGGTATAGGAATATATTATAAGAATGAGAAGAAAGAACAAATAAAACGAGAAAAAGAGAAAGTACAAGCTGAAGCCAGAAATAAAGAAACCGTTTTTGATTATGATTCATGGCGTAACAAACTGGATTATTATTATAGTACTATTAGTAGAGAAATTTACTGTAATTGTAATAGAGAGTCACTCTCAAATTTTTATAACCATATTTGGGAGTTAGAAAAAGAAAAATATGAACAAACTTTTTTAAAAGTTTGGACAAAACATGTGGATCAATTAAGAAATATTATTAAGGTAAATATTGATAAACCGGGACATTATTGCTTATCTATGATGTTTAGAACAATGATATGTCTTCGCAGTGCATATAAGGAGGATAGCAGATTTGATTCTGCAGTTAATATTCTGGAAGAATTGTTAAATAAAGCTCAAAATAAAGTTCACTATGTAAAATTTATTCAATATGGAGATTGTATTCTTGAAATAAACAATCCGCGCTATGGGATAAATATTGAAAACAGAATAGAAGAATTGTTTGACAAAATAGAAATAATAATAACGAATTTAGAGGGGGATTTAGGGGAATATTATGAAAAAATAAATCCGGAGTTGTCTAATATTATTGACTATGCAGCAGAATTAATGTGGTGTGTTGCAAGTAGAAAACCATTTGATCAGAATATGTTTAATGCCGCGGCTTCTATTTTTGATGCTTATACCGCTAGATGTAAAATTGATAACAGGTGTACTACATGGAAATATGAACAAAAGATATATGCTCAGGCTAAAAATGATAATCAGAATGAAAGTCCAAAATGTTTGTTAAATATTAATGTGGAACATTTGCTGGCATTAATTTATGCAAAAAATTCTGTTGGCGGAGTGAATACTGTAAGTAAAGAAAAAGCGCGCATTACAGATTGGATTAATGAGATTATTGAGATTGGTTGCACAGAGGAAGGATTTTTACTGGCATCTGGTCTGGCATGGATGGGGCTTTATGATTTAGAGCGAGCAGTATTAAGACAGCTTTTTGATAAAAAAGTAAAATTCGAAATTGAATACCAGGACCGTCTTAGTTTCCTTGAAAGCGGAGGAAATACAAATATCAAAATTTTCGATGTGAGAGATATGGAGGGATTTTTATTTGACAGTTCTGTTGAAGCCTGGAATAAAGATGCTTATGATATGTTCTTTAGAAAACTGGAAATGACGCATAAACCATTGGAATATTCATTAATGATGTCAAAATGGACAAAAACGTTACCATTAGCCAGTGGACAAGAAATTTCGCAAGAAAAGATGGAAGAGGCTTTTTCGGATTTAGTTAAAGATTTTGGTGGTGAGATTACTCTTAGCAGGGAACCGGCAAAGGCTTTAAATCTTGCCAATGTTGAATATGAATTTCCGTTTATTTTCCGATTTAAAAGTGAGAGAAACAGATGTGTGACTATGCTGTTTTCAAGTGAAAAATTTGGTCGAAACTTAAATATATCAATTCTGACAATGTTTACACCGGAAAAAGAGCTGGATAATGAACAGATGAAAAAATATGCGTTGGCAATCAAAGAAAATATATACGTAGAAAGCTTCAGAGAATCGATTTGTCAGGTGGTAGATCAACTGATAAAAGAAAAAGTAACAATATACGATGAGGAAGTACCGAGAAAAATTTTTAGTTAATTGTTGTATTGATTATAGGACTTTCCCATCACAAAAAATACCTCCCATATTTGATATTAGTTATATCATATGGAAGGTATTTTTTAATTGTAAACGCAAAATAGCGAGTACCTTGACATTTTTAGGCGGCTGCTTTGCAGCCACCGATATTTAAGCTTTGCGAATCCCTGCCGGAAGTTTTTCTGACCAGGGCAGAAGATCTTCCAGAAAAGAACAGTCCTTATCATTCATGTGTTTCGGAATCTCTTCCAAGAGATGCTGCACATAATCAAAAGGTTTCAGATTATTGGCTTTTGCAGTTTCTACAATACTGTAAATGATTGCGGAAGATTTGGCTCCATGAATCGTATCGATCATCTGCCAATTCTTCTTTCCAATACAAAAGCCTCGGATTGCCCTTTCGGATGCATTATTATCAATCGGAACATCTCCGTCTGTAAGAAATACCCTGAGATATTTTTCCTGATTTAGTGCATATCTAACGGCATCACCAAATTTGTCCTTTTTGGACACATTTATAGTTTTCAGGTACGCAAAAAAAGCATCCACAAGAGGTTTGATAACCGCCTGTCGCTGTTTAAGTCGTTCATCAGAAGAAAGGTCATTCAATTTCCCTTCTTCCCGATAGATTGCCTGAATCTGTTTCATCAGCAGAAATGCATTGGATTCCTTTTGAGATGGTTTGGGAATCAGCTTCAAAGCTTCATCAAATCTGTGGCGACAGTGCACCCAGCATCCAGCAATGGTCAGTTCTTCCAATTCTTTTTCTAAAGTATGGTAGACCTGATAACCATCTGTTACACAGATGCCATCGTATCCTTTCAGGAATTCCCGTGGATGGAATGCATTTCTTGTCTGCTGGTATTCATACAGGACAATCTGCCGGTCTTGATACAGATGGCCAGAACGGTATACCCACATCCAGCTTTTGCTTCCGGCTTTGCGTCCGTCATGGTTTACAAGCACCGGCGTCTCGTCTGCCTGAATCACATGATAGAAATACAATTCTTCATGAAGATGATCATAAAGGATCGATAAATATTCCTCTGCCAAACGTATGCACCAGTTTGCCATGTTCTGCCTTGTAATCTGCAGGCCATAACGCTGGAATTCCTGCTCTAACCGATAGAGAGGAACTGCATTCACATACTTTCCATTGATGATCGCAGCTCCAAGAGATGGTGATACCAAACTTCCATGCAGTAATGCTTTTGGATGGTCTGCTTTGACCATGTGCTCATCTGTTTTGCTGGCATACACACCGATGTGATGTTCTTCTACCTCTACCCTCGCAGGTACAAAATGATATTTTTTGGAAATGGCATCCGGTAACTGTTTCCACCCATTGACACCGAATTCTATTTCCAATTCCTCCTCTGACAGATAATGGTCAATCCGTCTGACCGTAAGTCCGGAAAGATCTGATTCTTTCTTTCCCTTGCGCTTTGGCTGCTTAGGTGATTTTAGTTCCAGATCCTCAGGCTCTGCTGCATTGAGGTCACAGACAGCTTCCGCTTCATTAAAAAATACAATTGTCCCGTCGACTTCACGAAAACAGATCTGGCTGGTATCTTCCATTTTTTCAGAAGACCTGCCAAAACGGTTCTGCTTACCAAGGATTACCTGTTCCATCAGAAACTGCATTTTTTCATTCGATGCGTGAAGTTCCTTTGTTATAGCTTCCAGTTGTTCCTGCTGTTGTAAAAGAAGCTGGATAAGAAACGACTTATCAACGCTATTTAATTGTTCCTCCGTATACTTGACTGCCATAACCGAACCTCACTTTCCTGAGTGCTATTATAGCAGAACCAACGGTTTTTGGCTATTTTTGAATTCTGTCACCTTCGTCATTTTGACGGTGGATAACAGTCATGAATACCTGAAAATAAAAGCCTGAATTTCAGATATTTATGACTGTTATCCACAATCTGAAAAGTTTTAAAGCTAGGAGTATATAGAAACTCACAGAAAACTTTCCGGATGTGAATAACTTTCAATTTTATATTGCACAGGACAATCTGGCATGGATGAAAAGGATTTTATTTTCTACATTTTGCACAAATTAAAAGACGAATCCAGGATCAGGGACTTCTTCTATGGGATGCCTGGCAATGACTTCCAAACCCTGCATCAACATCCGGTACTGATCTGCGCTGATCTCCAATGCTTCTTCCTGGGTGCGGGGCCACCGGAAGCTCCCGTTTTCAATCCGTTTGTAGAGAAGGAGAAATCCGTCCCCTTCCCAGATAAGTCCTTTTATGCGGTCTGTGCGTTTGCCACAAAATAAGAATAATGTGTTTTTATCGTAAGGATCAAGCTGGAACTGAAAACGTATGATTCTGGCCAAGCCATCGATCCCTCTGCGCAGATCCGTAAATCCAGTCGCCAGATATACTTTTTTGAACCCGGAGCCATCATTGAGCATTGCCGAGCACTCCCAAAAGTGTTTTTAGAAATGAATCAGATGCCTGTTCGGTAATTTCCAGAGTGAGGTTGTTTCTGCCTCTAATCAAGGCAATGATTTTATACTCCGCTGCCATATTTACCGGCTGGATTGCAGAAGAGGGAACTTCTACAAATGTTTGTGTATGATCCGCTGTTTTCAGGTAAGCCTCACGAACTTTCCGGAGTCTCCAGTAATAACTTGCTTTTGTAATGTCGTGTAGCTGACACCATTCATCGATTTTCATTCCTTGCGGACGGTTTTGGCAGTCCCTGACCATGTCAGCCCATTCACTCAGACGGGTTTGCTGTGCAACTAAACTTGTATGAGATTTCATAACTCACCTCCTGTAGCAAAGTCAAAAAAGTTGAGCACTAAACTATTTGGACTTTGTAGTGATGAGTCTATTATCTCACATTGGATGATTTTGAACAGGTACTCGCTATTTTGCGTTTACTAAATACGTACACTGTGGTCAATGCAATACTGACCTCCAAGCGTGTGGAACAACAGACTTATAGAAGCTGCATGGGACTTCTAAAGCTTACTGATAAATACTCAGAAGTTTTGCTTGAAGCCGCCTGTAAAAAGGCATTATCCTATACAGCTTCGCCCAGTTACAAGAGTATCAAAAACATCCTCGTAACGGGTTCTGTAAAAACGGAACTAGAATCATCTGGATCCAAGACCACACATAAAGCACACGGCATCACAAGGGGTGCCGACTACTATCGGAGGTAATCACATATGACAAATCAGAGTACAATAGATAAACTTATTGAAATGCGCCTTACCACAATGACAGATGCATTCCGTAACCAGCTTAACGATTCTAAATTCAAGGAAGTTCCTTTTGAAGACCGCTTTGGAATGCTGGTAGACATCGAATACAGCAATCGCAAGAATAACCGCCAGAAGCGTCTTATCCACAATGCCGGATTCGACCAGCCGGAAGCAAGTATCATGGATATCAACTATACTTCCGGACGAAAGCTGAACAAGGAGCTGATAAACAGACTCGCCACCTGCGAATATATATCTGAACACCGGAATCTATTTATTACCGGTGCAACAGGCTGTGGTAAAACATACATGGCATGTGCCTTTGGTATGGAAGCCTGCAAGCAGTATTACAATACCAGGTATGTCCGTATGCCAGACTTACTCATGGATTTGGACATTGCACGAACTGAAGGGAACTACCGCAAAGTTATGGCAAAATATTCCAATCCAGTGCTTCTCATTCTGGATGAATGGATACTTCTCAAACCAACTGATACAGAGCAGAAAGATATCTTCGAACTTCTTCATCGGAGACGCAAGAAATCATCAACCATCTTCTGCTCTCAGTATGTATTCGAAGAATGGTACGATCAGCTTGGAGGAGAAGCAAGTCCTCTGGCTGATGCAATCATTGACCGTATTGCCCATGACAGCTATCAGATCAACATCACAAGTATTGATGCTGAGCATGACAAGTCCATGCGGGAGGTGTATGGTCTAGATAAAACACTGCGCGAGTAAACTCGCATAGATGATTTCCACTTCCGGACATCTGATTTCCAAATTTCCGGAAGTGCGATTTCATCGCACAAGAATATGCATATAAGGAGAAATTTTCGGAAAATACTTATTACACAAATGTTTTTCTATATTGGTATAATGCGATCAAAGAAACGAAGGAGGAATGCCTGTGAGGAGAAAGATAAAATTTTTTTCGGTTTTATTACTGACAATATCGCTGTTTTCGGGATGCAGTACATCTTCTGCTGATGTTACTCCAAAGGAAAATGTAGAATTTTCTTCCACATATGAGAAAGAAATAGAACGTGTAAAATTCCATACTCAGTTAGTTGTCCCGGAAGAGTTTGATCAGGATATGCTGATGCAGACAACTGCCAGAAAAAAGATTTTGAACATGGATAAGGTAAAAAAGCATTTCGAGGAGAAAATTCAGGGGCAGACGGTAAAAGAAAAATTTGATGATCCGCCGGAGAAAAAAGGAGATCCGCCTTATTACCATATTTTGACAGAAGAGGGGACAAGCTTTAGTGTTACTGACGGCATTCAGTTTACTACCGGAAACGGGTATTTCTTCAATGGGGTTCTTTTGTATGATGAT
Source organism: uncultured Blautia sp. (assembly GCA_900547615.1). Classification (GTDB taxonomy): domain Bacteria; phylum Bacillota; class Clostridia; order Lachnospirales; family Lachnospiraceae; genus Blautia_A. The sequence continues at coordinate 7,835 of URHH01000016.1, forward strand.
AATGGGAATCTTCCGGAGGAATATAGCGAAGCGAGAGAAGTTCCCGGGTTTTCAGAAGATAAAGCGTGGAAAACAATAGAAGAGGAATTGGCTGCCATAGGATATGAAATAGAGGGAGAACGGAGAAGTATCGCCCTTTCTCATACTTTTTCAGAAGAGAAAGAATACTGGCTTTCTCAGAACGGGGAAAATGATGGGACAGCTTATAAAGGAGAATGGACGGAAGAAGATGACAGCTGGTATTTTTTTATGCGCCAGAACTTACAGGGACTTCCTGTTTATTCTCAATATGTATATCTTGATAATACAGATATTGATACGCCCTTGCGTTTTCTTTGCTCCCGAAGGGGCGTGGAAGAAATGCACATAGATTATTATTTTGATTTTCAGGAGGGTGAGGAACGTACATACCTTTTACCTTTTGAAAAAATTGCAGAAGCGGTGGCAGAGCGGAATAATGAGCTTTTGACAGAGAGTGAGTATGAAGTGTCAAAAGCTGTTCTGTGCCAGTTTGTGCCGCAGAAAGACAAAGATTATAAAGTAACTCCGGCGTGGATTATTGATGTTATTGAGACAAATGAGGAAGGAGTATATCCCTTTACCATGATTGTAAATGCAGTGACAGGAGAAGAGATTATACGATGAAATCGCACTATCTGAAAATGGATTTTTATAGATGCTTTTTTTCAGCGCAGATGATTCTTGCAGTTCTTGGCGTCTGTGCCGTTCATATTTTGATTCCGCAGCAGTTTATAGAACCGAGGGTTTCTGTTTTGAGAAGCTTTAATGTTGCGTGGTCAAGCAATGCTATGGTTCTGGCATATATTTTTACAACTTTTGCTTATGGGCAGAGTTTTTGTGAAGATATGGAGCAGGGATATTATAAGTATGGAGTAATACGGGGAAAACAGGCGAGATATGCCATGTCAAAGTGTATCGTGATTATTTTTTCGGCAATCTTTACTATGGCAGCAGGACGTTTTTTATTTGTTATGGGAATGCGTCTTTTTTATCCGTGGGAAGCGCCTTTTGATCTTGGGGAAGTGGAACTTCTTATAGAGCTTGGCTGTTTTTCCGGACTGCTGAAAGAAGGGCATCATCTTATTTATGTGCTGATTCATGGAATATGGCAGGGAATCTGGGCTGCTGTTCTGGCGCTTTTTTCAGCTTATATTTCTTTTTATACAGCAAACAGACTTCTTGTACTGGCGTTTCCGGTTATGCTCCATCACCTTCTCAGGAGAGTGTCGCATTTATGGAATGACGATTGGGTAAAGTTTGATCCGGATCACATTTTTCTTATTAATTATAATGCGTGGGGAAATGAGAGAACTTCTTTAGCTGCAGGAGCCGTATCGGGACTTTTTCTGTGTTTGCTGCTGTTCTGGCTTATATGTCGGAAATTTAAAAGGAGGGCTGAAAATGGGTAAATATATCTGGAATCTTTATGTGAATCGGTTTTATGGAAAAAGAAATCTGGTTTTATTTGTCATTTTATGGATTGCCTTTGATTCTTTTTATGCAGAAATAGATTACGCCTGTAAGGTTCTGGATTACCCCTGCTCTTTCTGGTATTTTCTAAATGTTATGACGAATCATTTTATGTGCGGAGCAATAGGACTTTCCGCAGTTTATCTTTTTTCAAATGCCCCGTATTTAAACAGGAACGGTATGTATCAGATGATACGACAGGGGAAATACAAATGGTTGCTGTCGCAGCTTGGAAGTATCATTCTGAGCGGTTTTTCTTTTACAGCGGTTTTGTTTTTTACAGGCTGGATTCGTATGCTGCCGCATATGGACTGGACATTATCCTGGGGAAGAATGATGAAAACACTGGCTGTTACGAATGCCGCTTCCCAGTTGAATGTAACATTTGTACTGAAACCTTCCTTTATGCAAAGTATGGAGGCATGGCAGGCGGGACTTTTGGCTTTTATGCTGGACAGTTTCGTATTTATTTTGATTGGTTTTTTGCTTCTTGCCATAGGGCTGCTGTTTAACCGCATGGCAGCCCTTATTTTTACAGGGATACTGGCGATCGTTCCTTTTGTAACAAATTCATGGAATTTATCACGACATCTTATGATAAATTTATTTTCTCCTGTTTCATGGCTGCAGACAGGGTTGTTTTACACAGAAAATATGATGTATGCGGAAATGCCGCCTGTACTGTGGATTTGGGGAATGCTGTCAGTCTATCTTGCGCTGGCGGTCTTTTTGGCATTGTTGGGGGTAAAAAGAAATCATTTTCAATGGAATGGGGAAGAAGAATGAGAACAGATATAATAAGAGCAGAAAATTTATCTAAAACATTTTCCGGCAGAAGCGTTTTAGATAAGGTAAGTTTTTCCTGTAAAGAAGGGGAAATCATAGGATTTGTAGGATATAATGGCTGTGGAAAAAGTGTACTTTTTAAATGTATCTGCGGATTTCTGAAGCCGGACAGTGGGGAAATCCATATCAGTCTTCCAGATGGTAAAAAGAATATTTGCGGAAACGCGGGAATTATCATTGAAGAACCTGCCTTTCTTCGAAACAAAAGCGGAATGAAAAATCTGGAGTTTCTCTATGGCATTAGAAATAAGAGCAACAGGAAATACCTGGAAGAAGTCATGAGAAAAGTCGGGCTGGAGCCGAATAACCGAAAATCCGTGGGACATTATTCTCTGGGAATGCGCCAGAGACTTGCCATTGCTCAGGCGATTATGGAAAATCCACCAATTTTGATTTTAGATGAACCGATGAATGGACTGGATAAACGGGGCGTAGAAGAAATGCGAAGCCTTTTTCTGAAATTAAAAGAAGAAGGAAAAGCTATACTGATGGCAAGTCACAATAAAGAAGATATTTCAGTTCTTTGTGACAGAGTATATGAAATTGACGATGGAAAATTAAATGAGATTGAAAATATTTGATACATATAAAATAAAATAATAAAATTTAGAATCATATTAGATAAAACATAAAAATTCAGATAATAATATTGATATTTATAATAAGATATGATATAATTAAAAAACTTAAAACACACGGAATATCACCGTTTATTTCGGCATATTTGCCGGTGAAAAGGAGGCGTGAAAAATGAAAAATAAGCGTGTATCTTGCATATGTCTCTCTCTTTTAATGGGAGCAAGTATCTGCATGAGCGGCACAGGTATGGTGTTTGCAGCAGAAGAGACAGAAAATGCAGCAGAAGCGGAAGCATCTGAGAGCACAGACGAAGGACTTGTAGATTTAACAGCTTTCTGTACAGACGGAGAATACCGTTATAAGGGAATCCCGTGGCTTGCTTCTCTGGAAGAAGCAGAGGAGACTCTGGGTGTATCTCTTGAACCAATGATGGAAGGAATGAATACAAAAATGGGTTCTTTCGTTGCTCCGGCAGAGTTTCGGGGAGAATCCGGGTATATTAGTCTGGGATTTTTGAATGACGGGGTAACTGATATTTCCTTCTGGTTTGGTACAGATTCCAATAATAAGGATAAATACGATGGGGATTTGACAGAACTTTCTGACTACGTCCTGGAGCAGTTTACAGAATTATATGGAGAGCCTGATGAAGTAACAGACAAAGAACAGGAGTATGGAGACGCATTTAAGGGGTATCAGTGGCAGGAAATAAAAGACGGAGATGTAAAGACGGCTCTTAGTATTCAGTGTATGTATGAGCCTTCCGGTGGAAGAATGTACAGTCTTGCAGTTGGGGCAGATAGCAGGGAAGCTATGATACAGGTTAAGAAAGAAATAGGAGAAATCCCGGAAGATTTTGAGGCGGAGACAACAGAAACTCCAGAAGAAACAGAAGTTTCGGAAGAGGGAACAGAATAGGAGATTTGCCTATGAAAAAAGAAACGTTTTACTGGAAAATAGCCGGACTGTTGGAAGTCCTTCCCATAATCATAACAGGATATATTAATGTGCTTATTTCCACATGGAGAAAAGCCAAAGGCATAACGGATTATATGAGCCACAGCATGAAAAATACCCAACTGTTTGCTACGACGCTTCTGGTATTGCTGCATATTGTAATCTGGTATGTGCTGAAAAAGTCAAAGCTGTCGGAACATATTCTGACAGAAAAAGAAAAAAGCATGGGAATCGGAACGAGGATTTTGTGGATTCTTAGCGCTGGGTTTTATGTGATGGTATATTGGAGTATTCTCTGGTACAGATAGGGAAACAGAGATTACACAAGCAGATGTGTGAACGGTTATAATATCAATAACAGATGATGAGACAGAAGTAACTGAAAATCGGAAGCTAAGAGGAGGTAAAAATGAAAAGACGCTTGCTGTTAATTGTAACCTGTCTCTGCTGTGCATGTTCCATTTCTGTGTGGGCAGAAGCAGAGACGCCACCAGACATTACAGAAAGTGAAAGTCCTGAAAACGTAGAGAAAATGAATGAGATCGTGAATATCTATAATCGTTTGTATTTTGAAAGTTATACAGAAGATGAATTGAAAAATCAGGAGGATTTTCAGAAAAGCGTTCATTTGCTGAATGAACTTTATTTTGAGTATGGCTCTCTGGAGAAAATCCCGATCTTGCCTTTTGATGCAGCAGAACCAAGAGAGGGAGATAAACTCTTTGTTGATGTAGCTGCTGTAATTGAAGGAGAAAACGGAGAGACAGTTTTTGTAGAAGATTATAATAATGAAGAACTTCTGAAAAACTGTTTGACTTCTTTGGGATATTTCACTCAGGAGAGTGATGAGCTGGCAGAGTCTTTGAAGGAGTTTCAAACAAAAGAGGGATTGGAAGCAGATGGTATTGCAGACGGGGAAGTATGGCGGAAAATTGATGTGTTGATGCAGTAAAATAAAAAATGTAAAGAAAAAAGGGACAGAAAATACTTTCTGTTCCTTTTTTCTATAAGGTTACAGACCGGAGAGGCAGCTTCTTTTTCTTGACAAATTCTTTCTCCATTGTTAAGGTATATTAGATAAAAACTCTGTGAAAACAGGTGAGGAGACAGAAATATATGGATATTATTCAGGTAATTACACAGGAACTTCATGTAGAAAAATGGCAGGTAGAGGCAGCAGTCAAGCTGATTGATGAGGGCAATACCATTCCTTTTATTTCCCGATACAGAAAAGAAGCAACAGGTGCTTTAAATGACGAGCAGCTTCGCTCCCTTCATGAGCGTCTCACATATCTTCGCAATCTGGAAGATAAAAAAGCGCAGGTAATGGGAAGCATTGCTGACCAGGGCAAGCTGACAGAAGAACTGAAAAAACAGATTCAGGAAGCACAGACTCTTGTGGTAGTGGAGGATTTATACCGTCCATACCGTCCGAAACGCCGGACACGCGCGATTATTGCAAAGGAAAAAGGCCTGGAGCCTCTTGCAAATATTTTTTCTCTGCAGATGACAGATAAGACGCCGGAGCAGGAAGCAGAAGCGTTTATTTCTGAGGAAAAAGAAGTGCGCACTGTCCAGGAGGCGATTAACGGTGCAATGGATATTTTGGCAGAGCGCATTTCCGATGAGGCAGATTACCGTATTTACATTCGAAATCTTACTGCAAAAAAAGGAACGGTTGTCTCAGCGGCAAAGGATAAAGAAGCACAGTCCGTTTATGAGATGTACTATGAGTTTGAGGAACCGGTGAAAAAACTGGCAGGTCATCGTGTTCTGGCTCTTAACCGCGGGGAAAAAGAAAAGATTCTCACAGTAAAAATTTCCGCTCCTGAGGAAGAAATTCTCCGTTATCTGGAGCATCAGGTAATTGTCCGTGATAACCCCAACACAACGCCTGTTTTAAAAGCCGTTGTGGAAGACAGCTATAAGCGTCTGATCGGTCCTGCCATTGAGCGTGAGATAAGAAGCGATCTGACAGAAAAGGCAGAAGACGGCGCCATCAGCGTGTTTGGAAAAAATCTGGAACAGCTTCTCATGCAGCCGCCAATTTCCGGACAGGTTGTACTTGGCTGGGATCCGGCTTTCCGTACCGGCTGTAAACTGGCAGTTGTGGACGCAACAGGTAAGGTTCTGGATACTACGGTAATTTATCCGACAGCGCCTACAACAGATGCGAAAATTAAAGCAGCGAAAGAGACACTGAAAAAACTGATTGAAAAATACAATATTACGCTTTTTTCTCTTGGAAACGGAACGGCATCAAGAGAATCTGAGCAGGTCATTGTAGAGCTTTTCAAGGAGATTCCGGAGAAAGTTCAGTATGTGATCACCAATGAGGCGGGAGCTTCTGTTTATTCTGCAAGTAAGCTGGCAACAGAAGAATTTCCGAATTTTGACGTAGGTCAGAGAAGCGCGGCTTCGATTGCAAGACGTGTGCAGGACCCGCTTGCAGAGCTTGTAAAAATTGACCCGAAGTCAATTGGAGTTGGTCAGTATCAGCATGACATGAACCAGAAAAAACTGGGAGAAGCTCTTGGCGGCGTTGTGGAGGACTGCGTAAATAAAGTAGGCGTAGACTTAAATACAGCTTCCGCTTCTCTTCTGGAATATATTTCCGGTATTTCAAAGGCAATCGCAAAGAATATCGTGGCTTACCGTGAAGAAAACGGAAGATTTACAAGCAGAAAAGAACTTTTAAAAGTAGCAAAGCTGGGACCGAAGGCTTTTGAGCAGTGTGCCGGATTTATGCGGATTGCAGGCGGACAGAATCCTCTTGACGCCACAAGTGTTCACCCGGAAAGCTATGAGGCGGCATCTGCCCTTCTGGAACGACTTGGCTATACAACAGAAGATATTTCCGGAAGAAAACTTACAGGACTTTCCCGTAAGATCAAAGATTATAAGAAGATGGCACAGGAGCTTGGCGTGGGAGAGCTGACTTTACAGGATATTGTAAAAGAGCTGGAAAAACCTGCCCGTGACCCCCGTGACGAGATGCCGAAGCCGATTCTCCGCACAGACGTCCTTGATATGAAGGATTTAAAAGAGGGAATGATCTTAAAAGGAACCGTTCGAAATGTAATTGATTTTGGAGCATTTGTTGATATTGGAGTGCATCAGGACGGACTTGTTCATATTTCAGAGATGAGCGAGAAATTTATCAAGCACCCTCTGGAAGCAGTAAGCGTCGGAGATGTTGTAGATGTGCGTGTCATTGGCGTAGATATGAAGAAAAAGAGAATCAGCCTTTCCATGAAGGGAACAAAATAAAAATGGAAGTTTTTACATGGTATGTTTTAGCTGTAAATATTTTTGCATTTGTTCTTTTCGGTATCGATAAGGAACGGGCAAAGAGAAATTTATGGCGTATTTCGGAGAAAACGCTGCTTTTGGCGGCGCTTCTCGGAGGAGCGCCCGGCGTTCTTGCCGGAATGTATTTTTTTCATCATAAAACAAGAAAACCGAAGTTTTCTGTGGGAGTTCCGGTAATACTGGCAGTACAGATTATTTTGGTTTTTGTGCTGAAACAATGTATGGGTATTGATTTTTTGTGAAAAATTGCATATAATAGAGATGAACAGAAATGTTCGATTTAAGTGCATTGCTACTTTGAGTGCAAACCTTTAATTTAAGCGCTTCACTGCTTGGAAGGTGAACCTTTAATTTTTTTAAGTGCTTCGCAGCTTTAAATGCGAATTGTTAATTGCCGGGGAGATAAGGGTCTTATCTCCCTGTTTTGCTATCTGATGGAGGAAAGAAATGGATTTTTACCGGATAAGTGAAGAGTATATTCAGTTTCTTCAAAAATATGAAAAGAAAAAAAGAGGGATTACGAAGGTTCCTAATATTCGTTATAAAGATAGGAATAAATTTGCGTTTGGAGCTGTTTTACAAGTAAATGATATAAGTTATTATGTGTCTGTTTCATCGTTTGATAAAAAACAGGAAGCGAATATATTAATTAAAGTTCCAGAGGATAAAAAACAGATTAAAGGTTCTTTGCGCTTTAATTATATGATTCCGGTTCCGGAAGAATGTATGAGCAGGTTGATAATTAAAGACATTAAAGATGAGAAATATCGTAATCTTTTAAATAAAGAATACCGTTTCTGTGTAGACAATATTGAAAAAATTCAAAAAAAGCAAATAAGATATATAACATGGTGCTTACCAACCGAAAGCAGATATTGACTGATAATAGCTGTGATTTTCATATTTTAGAAGAGGGGTATAGAGAATATTTAAAAAAGAAACAATAGTTGTAAAATACATATATACAAAGGAGTAAACATGGAAACTCAGGTTCAGGAAATCAGTGCAGAGATTAATAAGTTCCAGCAATATATAGAAGACAAGCTTCCGGCTGTCACGAGTTTCTGTCTTCGCATTGTCATAGCCCTTATTGTCTTCTGGCTGGGCGGCAAAGCCATACGATGGCTTTTAAAGGTAATGCGCCGTTCTCTTGGAAGAGCCAATATTGACGAAGGAGTGGTGCAGTTTGCCTGCTCTCTTTCAAAAGTAGTGCTGTACGTGATTCTTATTTTTAATATTGCCACGTATTTTGGCGTGAAGGAATCCTCAGTTGCGGCACTTCTCGGAACAGCGGGTGTGACGATTGGTCTTGCCCTGCAGGGAGGGCTTGCAAATATAGCAGGCGGAATGATGATTCTTCTGTTTAAGCCTTTTCAGGTGGGAGATTATATTGTGCAGAGCGGACAGGTGGGCTGTGAAGGAACTGTTATAAAAATTGAAATCTGTTACACTACGTTGCTTTCCATTGATAATAAGCACGTAGTCATTCCAAACGGAACCCTTTCTAACAGTATTATCACAAATGTGACGGCGAGAGATCAGAGAAAGCTTGAGATAAAGGTGGGAATTTCCTATCAGTCGGATATGCACAAGGCAAAGGAGATTCTGGAACGGCTCTTAAAGGAAGATCCGGATACAAAGGAAGACGAGGGTATGGTAGTATTTGTGGACAGTCTCGGAGAAAGTTCCGTTCTTATGGGATTTCGTGTGTGGGTTCCCACAGACAGCTACTGGCCTGCGAGATGGCGGCTTAATGAAAGAATAAAAGAAGAATTTGATGCAAATGGAATTGAGATCCCATATAATCAGCTTGACGTCCATGTATATCAGAAAGAAAACGAGAGATAAAGAAGTCCCCCGGAAAGGTGGCGCGAATCGGCGTATCTTTTCCGGGGGATAATTTTATGCTGCTGCTGGCTTCGTTCGCAGCAGCATTTTTATTCTTCTTCTTTTTTCTCCACTACAATAGAATCCGGCTCTTCTGCTTTGAAAACATATCCGCAGGGACATTTGGCGTCTTCCATAATCCGACCTCTTACTGTGAAAACCTCTACAATTTTTCCACATTTCGGGCAGGTTCTCTCTTCCGGAACCGGTGTCCTGTATTTTGATTCGCAACCGTCTAATACTGCCATATATTTTACCTCCTGTAATTTGTGCACAGAAATCTCTGTGAAACGAAAAGTTATATCTTTATTATATCCTTACAAACAGGGAATGGCAAGCCGGAATTTCAATGGACGAACTTCTGGCTGTGTGATAACATAGAAGTAAGAAAAGACATAGCAGGAAAGGAGTGTGAACCATATGAAAGACATGAGTGTACCTATAGGTAATTCTGATTTTAGGTCGATAAGAGAAGAGGGATATTACTATATAGATAAAACGGGATTGATTGGAGAACTGTTGCAGACAGAGGGAACGAAGGTAACTCTGATTACCCGCCCGAGACGTTTTGGAAAATCACTGGGAATGAGTATGCTGGCGCATTTCTTTGATATTCGTGAGGACAGCAGGAAACTGTTTGAGGGACTGAAAGTATCTGAGAATAAAGAACTGTGTGAAAAGTGGCAGAACCGGTATCCGGTGTTGTTTTTGTCATTTAAGGATATTGCAGGACTTGATTTTGACGGGGCAAAAGATATGCTTCGAAGCAGAATTTTTGAATTGTGTATGGAACACAGTTATCTGGAGAAAAGCGAAAAAGTCAGCCAATATGCCCGTACATTTTTCTCACAGATGTCAGACATAGTAAACGGAAAAATGACAGATGCCCAGTTAAAAACAAGTATTTCGCTGATTATGCAGATGATGCAGGCGCATTATGGAAAACAGGTAATACTGCTGATCGATGAATATGATGTTCCTGTGGCGAAAGCGAATATAAACGGTTATTATGAACAGATGATCGATCTGATAAGAGGAATTCTGAGTACTGTGCTGAAAGATAATACAGCGCTTAAACTTGCAGTATTGACCGGCTGTTTAAAAATTACAAAAGAAAGTATTTTTACAGGAACAAATAATTTTATAACCGATACTATTTCCGACAGACGTTATAATGAATATTTTGGATTTACGCAGAAAGAAGTAGAAAAACTTTTGCGAGATGCAGAAATGGAAAATAAACTGGAACTGGTGCAGCAATGGTATGACGGATACCATTTTGGAGATCTGGATATTTACTGTCCCTGGGACGTGCTGAATTATGTAAAGAAAGTTTTGGAGCAGGGAGTGGAAAAACCGGAAAACTTCTGGGAGCATACAAGTGATAACGCCGTGGTTGAGCAGTTTCTGGAAAAGACAGATTTTGATGTGACAGAAAAATTTGAGACGCTTTTATCTGGTAATTATATTAAAGAAACAATCAGCGAAAACCTGACTTATAATTTTCTTACATCATCAGAGGAAAACCTGTGGAGTCTGTTGTATATGACAGGCTATCTGACAAAAGTAAAACCGGAAGACATGGAAACAGGCGATGAGCTGGAAGAGGGACAGACAGCCCTTCGAATCCCCAATGCAGAGGTTACAGACATCTTCCGAAAAAGTGTTGTGGAATGGTTTCATAAAAAAGTTGTGGGAAGCGACAGACGGGAACTTTTTTCTGCTTTATGGAACGGAGATGCAGAGAGGCTTACAGAACTTCTGTCTGATTTGCTGTTTGATACCATCAGCTTTCATGATTACGCAGAAAGCTTTTACCATGCTTTCGTGACGGGACTTGTTGCGAGTGCAGGTTATATTGTGGAATCCAATTATGAAAATGGTCTTGGAAGGTCGGATATTGTGATCAAAGACCGCCGGAACAGAAGAGCTGCAGTAATTGAAGCGAAGATTGCAGCAAATGAGAATGAAATGGAAAAGGAGTGCGGAGCCGCTCTTTCGCAGATAGAAGAAAAACAGTATGCCAGAAAACTTGAGAGAAGCGGATTTCGAAAAGTAATCCGATATGGGATTGCATTTTATAAAAAAGAGTGCCTGGTGAGATGTTAGAGAGATATTTTTTAGTAGAAGAATATTGCTTGAAAGAACTAAGGCAGAAAAATCCGCAACCCCATTGAAACCTTCATTTATATGTGATATAATTTCACATATAAAAAGAAAATTTCTTCGGGGTTGGGTGACAGCATCGGCTGAATTCCCTACCGGCGGTATAGTCCGCGACCCGCGCAAGCGGCTGATTTGGTGAAATTCCAAAACCGACAGTAAAGTCTGGATGAGAGAAGAACGCAATTTCATGAAAAATCTCAGTGCCCCCGGAGTCAGATTTCCGGGGGTTTTCCTGTATACAGAAATACGGGGCATAAGGAATTTTCTTTTTAATGGCTGTATCAGCCGGAAGAATAATTCTAAAGGAGAGATGAAAGATGAGTGAACAGGTATTAAGAGGCGGAAATGCTATGGACAGGACGCGGACAAGAACCATTGCGCAGGTGGCAATGCTGGGAGCAGTAGCGGGAGTTTTGATGAATTTTGAATTTCCGCTTCCGTTTCTGGCGCCGGCATTTTACCAGCTTGATTTTTCTGAAATCCCGGTTCTTGTGGGAACTTTCGCAATGGGACCGGTAGCAGGAATGCTGATCGAGCTTGTAAAAATTCTGGTGCATCTTGTGACAAAGGGAACGATCACTGCGGGAGTGGGAGATATTGCGAACTTCCTTATGGGATGCGCTTTTATTGTTCCGGCAGGGCTGATCTACAGACTGCATTATGTAAAGAGCAGGAAGCACGCAGTTATGGGAATGGCTGTGGGAACAGTCGTTACAACGATCCTTGCCTGTGTGCTGAACGCGTATGTTCTGCTTCCGGCATACGGGAAAGCATTCGGCGTTCCCATTGAGTCCTTTATTGAGATGGGAAGCGCAGTAAACAGCGGAGTCAACGGTCTTATGGGCTTTGTTATGCTGATTATCGTACCGTTTAATCTTGTAAAATATACACTGACTTCAGTGATCGTGTTCTTTATCTATAAGAAGCTTCGCGTAATTCTGAAGGCAGATTAAAATAAGGAGATATTATGGGGAAAATAAATAAAGTAGAAAAACTTACAGACTGTAAACATTTGAATCTGTACGCAGTGGACGCAACAAGCGTTCATAATACGCCGGTATCTTATTACGTGGCGTCAAGAGCGGAGGAGACAGAAGATTTAAAGCTTCGCACAAAGAAAAATACACCGGACGGCGTGATCATCTACAGCCTTTACGGGGAAAAGAAAGATAAGGTTGTTCTTGTGCGCCAGTACAGATATGCCATTGACGACTATATTTATGAGTTTCCGGCAGGTCTTGTGGAAAAGGGGGAAGACTTCCGTGAGGCGGCAAAGAGGGAGCTTTATGAAGAGACAGGTCTTACCCTCCACCCTGTTTCCGTGCCGGAGATGTATGAGAAGCCGTATTTTACTACAGTGGGTATGACAGATGAATCCTGCGCAACTGTTTACGGATATGCAGATGGAGAAATCAGCAAGGACTGTCAGGAGGATTCTGAGGAAATCGAGATCGTGCTTGCCGATAAAGAAGAGGTAAGACGGATTTTAAGAGAAGAAAAGGCTGCTATTATGTGTGCGTATATGCTGATGCACTTTTTAAATGAGGAAGAGCCGTTTGGTTTTTTGAAGGACGAAAAAATATGATTGTTACACTGACTTTAAATCCATGTATAGACAGAACCGTTACTGTGGATTCTTTTTACCCTGGGGAGACAAACAGGGCGCAGAAAGTACAGACAGATATATGCGGAAAAGGCATTAATGTGAGCGCTGTTCTTAAAAATCTGGAACAGGAAACCATGTGCTTTGGATTTTGCCCGAAAGAGGATAAGGAGAAGCTGACGGGATTTTTAAATCATCTTTCGATTCCCTGTGAATTTGTGGAAACAGAGGGCGGACTTCGCGTAAATCTCAAGATTTTTGACGCTTCCAAAGGAGTGCTCACAGAAGTAAATGAAAAAGGAACGCCGGTTTCTGAGGCTGCTGTCTCTCTTCTCCTGGAAAAGGCGGAGAAAGTTTTCGAGAAGGCGTCTGTTCTCGTACTAAGCGGAAGCGTGCCGCCGGGAGTGCCGTCAGATATTTACAGAAGGCTTACAGAAAAGGCGGCGAAAAAGGGAATCCGGGTCATTCTTGACGCCTCCGGAGATCTTTTAAAAGAAGGGATTAAGGGAAAACCGTATCTTATTAAGCCGAATATGGAGGAACTGGAAGAGCTGTTCGGAAGAAAATTTAATGATGAGCAGGAGATTTTAAAGGCTGCAGAGTCTCTTGTGGAAGCCGGGGTATCGTACGTCTGTATTTCTATGGGAAAAAGAGGCGCTTTTCTTGTAGGAGAAGAGGGGGCTTTGTTTTCCCCTGCGCTTTCTGTGCCTGTAAGAGGGATTCAGGGGGCGGGCGATTCTCTTGTGGCGGGAATGTGTATGGCAATCCAGCAGGAGGGGGACATGGAAACCATGCTTCGATCTGCTGTGGCTGCAGCAGGCGGTTCTCTTTTAAGAGAGGGCACAAAACTCTGCAGGAAGAAAGATTTTCAGGAACTTTTACAGAAGGTAAAAATTGTTTCTGCAATTTATTGACAAAGCTCTTTTTACAAATTATAATGAAAAAAGTGAGTGAAACAGAGTATGTTTTGCAAAGCGAATTATTGATTGAGTTAAAAGCTCAAATTTTATAAGTTGATTACTTTATAATCAGTGCGTAAGCATGTCATCTTGTGAAACGGTCAATAAGAGTAGCTGGTAGTTTACAGACGATACTCTGGAAATATTCATAGAAAACAAAATTTCTAATGACGTTATGAAAGCAGGTGGGTGGTTCCGCTTGCTTTTTTTAATATGCGGAGGGAGAAACAGTGAACTTTGAAAAACAGAAATCAGCGCCTGTGTATGAGGCGCTGGAGCGTTTTCGCAAAAAGAGGGTCGTGCCGTTTGACGTACCCGGACATAAAAGAGGCAGAGGAAATCCGGAGCTTGTGAATCTGCTGGGAGAAAAATGTGTGGGACTTGACGTAAATTCCATGAAGCCCCTTGATAATCTGGGACACCCGGTATCCGTTATCCGTGAGGCGGAGGAGCTGACAGCGGAAGCCTTCGGCGCAGCGCATGCTTTCCTTATGGTAAACGGAACGACAAGCTCTGTGCAGAGCATGATCCTCTCTGTCTGCAAGGCGGGAGACAAGATCATTCTTCCGAGAAATGTGCATAAAAGCGTGATCAATGCGCTTGTGCTCTGCGGCGGGATCCCTGTGTATGTGGAGGCAAAGGTAAACCCGAAAATCGGGATTGCTATGGGTGTTGAAGTGGAGGAAATGCGCCGTGTGATGGACGAAAATCCGGACGCAGTGGCAGTTTTTGTAAACAATCCGACTTATTACGGAATTTGCTCCAATATTAAAAAAATAGCGGAGATGGCGCATGAGAGAAATATGAAGGTGCTGGCAGACGAGGCGCACGGAACCCATCTTTATTTCGGGGAAGGACTTCCCGTCTCAGGAATCGCGGCAGGCGCGGATATGGCTGCTGTTTCCATGCACAAGTCCGGAGGAAGCCTGACACAAAGCTCTATTCTTCTCTGCGGAGAAAATATGGACGCGGAGTATGTACGCCAGATTATTAATCTCACCCAGACAACAAGCGCGTCGTATCTTCTTCTTTCCAGTCTTGATATTTCAAGAAGAAACCTTGCTCTTCGAGGAAGGGAATCCTTTGGAAAGGTAACGCGCATGGCAGAGTACGCCAGAGGAGAGATCAATGCCATCGGCGGGTATTATGCTTACGGAAAAGAGCTGATTGACGGAGACAGCGTATTTGATTACGATGTGACGAAGCTCTCCGTTTATACCCAGGGAATCGGACTTACCGGAATCGAGGTGTACGACCTTTTAAGAGACGAGTACGACATTCAGATCGAGTTTGGCGATATAGGAAATATCCTGGCTTATATTTCCATCGGGGACAGGATTCAGGATATAGAGCGTCTTGTGGGGGCTCTTGAAGATATTCGCCATATTTACCAGAAGGATTCAAAAGATCTGTACTGCGGAGATTTTATTAAGCCGGAGTGCGTCATGTCTCCGCAGAGAGCATTTTATGCGGAGAAAAAACAGCTTCCTTTAAAGGAGACGGCAGGCTGTATCTGCGGGGAGCTTGTCATGTGTTATCCGCCCGGCATTCCCATTCTCACACCGGGAGAGCGGATCACGGAAGAGATTATCCAGTACATTTCCTACGCGAAGGAAAAGGGCTGTTCTCTTCAGGGAACAAAGGACCCGGAGGTGGAATTTTTAAGCGTAATGGTATAAGGAGGGGAAGAAATGGATATTTGGTTTTCCCAGATGGACACTGAAAATGTAAAGACAAGTATAAGAGTGGATAAGCAGCTTTTCAGTGCCACAAGCGAATATCAGAGAATTGATGTTTTCCAGTCAAAAGAGTTTGGAAAGATGATCGTTCTCGACGGAGAAATTATTTTTTCCGAGGCAGATGAATTTATATATAACGAGATGGTGGTACATGTGCCTATGGCGGTGCATCCCCATGTGAAAAATGTGCTGATCATTGGCGGAGGGGACGGCGGAGTTGCCAGAACCTGTATTGAATATCCGGAGATCGAAACCATTGACGTGGTGGAGCCGGACGAAATGTTTGTAAAGGTAAGCCGTAAATTTTTTCCGGAAACAGCGAAAGGCTTCGATGATGAGAGAGTAAAGATCACAAATCTTGACGGGCTTCGTTTTTTAAGACGGTGTGAAAATCAGTATGATCTGATCATCAATGATTCTACAGACCCGTTTGGACATACGGAAGGGCTTTTTACAAGAGAGTTTTACGGAAAATGCTATCGCGCTCTCCGGGAAGACGGGATTATGGTTTACCAGCATGGAAGCCCTTTTTACGACGAGGACGAGGCGGCTTTCCGCGCCATGCACAGGAAGGTTTATAAAAGCTTTCCCATAAGCCGTGTTTATCAGGCAAGTATCCCTACATGTCCTGCAGGCTACTGGATGTTTGGCTTTGCTTCCAAGAAATACCACCCTCTTCGTGATTTTAATCCGGAGAGATGGAAAAAGCGGGGAATTAAAACATGGTATTATACGCCTAATCTTCACAGAGGAGCATTTATGCTTCCAAAATACATAGAAGATTTATTAAAAGAGGAGGAAAATATATAATGAGCAGATTAATGATCATCGGTTGCGGCGGAGTTGCTTCTGTAGCCGTACACAAATGCTGTCAGAACAGCGAGGTTTTTGAGGAGATTATGATTGCGAGCCGCACGGTTTCCAAGTGCGATGCCTTAAAGGAGAAGCTTGCGCCGACAACAAAGACAAAGATTACAACTGCGCAGGTAGACGCGGACAATGTAGAGGAGCTGACTGCTTTAATTAAGTCTTACAATCCGGACGCCGTATTAAACGTAGCCCTTCCATATCAGGATCTTACCATTATGGACGCCTGTCTTGCAGCAGGAGTTCACTATATTGATACTGCAAACTATGAGGCGGAAGATACAGAGGATCCGGAGTGGAGAGCCGTTTACGAAGAGAGATGCAAACGCCTTGGCTTTACTGCATATTTCGATTATTCCTGGCAGTGGGCATATAAAGAGCGCTTCGAAAAAGCAGGTCTTACCGCGCTTCTGGGAACAGGCTTTGACCCGGGTGTAACAAGCGTATTTACTTCATACGCGCTGAAACATTATTTTGATGAAATCCACACCATTGATATTCTGGACTGCAACGGCGGCGATCACGGCTATCCGTTTGCCACAAACTTTAATCCGGAAATCAATTTAAGAGAAGTATCTGCTCCGGGCTCCTACTGGGAGAATGGAAAATGGGTGGAAATCCCTGCTATGAGCATTAAGAGAGAGTATAATTTCGAGGGCGTTGGAGAAAAAGATATGTATCTTCTTCATCATGAGGAAATCGAGGCTCTTGCAAAAAATATTCCTGGGGTAAAGAGAATCCGTTTCTTTATGACATTTGGACAGAGCTACTTAACACATATGAAATGCCTGGAAAACGTGGGAATGCTTTCCACCACACCGGTTGAATTTAACGGACAGCAGATCGTGCCGATCCAGTTCTTAAAAGAGCTTCTTCCGGATCCGGCTTCCTTAGGACCGAGAACCGTTGGAAAGACAAATATCGGCTGTATCTTTACAGGAGTGAAGGACGGAAAAGAAAAGAGCATTTATATTTATAATATCTGCGACCATCAGGAATGCTATAAAGAAGTGGAATCTCAGGCGATTTCCTATACAACAGGAGTTCCGGCAATGATCGGTTCCATGCTTGTAGTATCCGGTCTCTGGAATAAACCGGGCGTATTTACAACAGACGAATTTGATCCGGATCCATACATGGAGGCTCTGAATCGTTGGGGACTTCCGTGGGTTGTGGAAGAAAATCCGGTTCTTGTGCCATGAGAATAAATGAACTTCCCACTCCGGCATATGTGCTGGACGAAAAAAAGCTGAAAGAAAATCTGGAAATTCTCCGTATGGTGGAGGAAAAAGCAGGGTGCAGCATTCTTCTTGCACAGAAGGCGTTTTCCATGTTCTGTGAATATCCGCTGATCGGAGAGTATCTTTCCGGAACGACAGCCAGCGGTCTTTATGAGGCGAGACTGGGAAAAGAGGAAATGGGAAAAGAAAACCATGTGTTTTCTCCGGCATACAGAGAAGAGGAAATTGACGAAATTGCAGAAATCTGCGACCATGTGATTTTCAATTCTTTTTCCCAGCTTCGGAAATATAAGGAGAGATGTAAGGGGAAAACTAGCATAGGTCTTCGCATCAATCCGGAATGTTCCACACAGGAAGACCATGCCATTTATGATCCCTGTGCTTCCGGCTCCAGACTTGGAATCACGCTTTCGAACTTTTTAAAAGAGGTAGAGGAGGATTCTTCTGCTCTTGAAGGAGTGGAGGGACTTCACTTCCACACGCTCTGCGAGCAGAATGCAGACGCGCTGGAAATCACTCTGAAGGCTGTGGAGGAAAAATTCGGTCCTTATCTGAAAAAAATGAAGTGGCTGAATATGGGCGGCGGTCATCATATTACAAGAGAAGATTACGATGTGGACTGTCTGATCCGGTGCGTCCGCCATATGCGGGAAACTTACGGCGTAAAGGTATATCTTGAGCCGGGAGAGGCAGTTGCCTTAAACGCAGGCTATCTTGTGACAGAGGTCATGGACGTAGTGGAAAACGGAATGAAAATTCTGATACTGGACGCTTCTGCAGCCTGCCATATGCCAGATGTTCTGGAGATGCCGTACCGTCCGCCCCTTTATGGAAGCGGACTTGCAGGGGAGAAAGCCCATACTTACCGTCTTTCTTCCTGCACCTGCCTTGCAGGGGACGTAATCGGAGATTACTCCTTTGACAGAGAAATCCTTCCGGGGGACAAGCTGTATTTTCAGGATATGGCGATCTATTCTATGGTAAAAAATAATACCTTTAACGGAATCGGTCTTCCGGCCCTGGCTGTGATGGACGAAAAAGAAGACTGCAGGATTGTGAAGCAGTTCGGCTACAAAGATTTTAAAGAAAGGCTGTCATAAAATGGAGAAATACAAAACCTTTCCGGCAGAGGACGGCTATCGTATGCCCGGAGAATACGAGGCGCACAGAGGCTGTGTGATGATCTGGCCGGTGCGTCCCGGTTCCTGGCCTCACGGAGCAGAAGAGGCGCAGAAAACCTTCTCTGAGATTGCAGAAGGAATCGCGGAGAGCGAGACAGTGTGGCTTCTTTCAGGAAAAGAAACTCTGGAAGAAGTGCGCGGCATTTTTAAGGAAAACAAAAATATTCAGGTGCTGGAGATTGAGACAGACGATGCCTGGGCTCGTGACGTAGGACCTACCTGCGTTATAAATGATAAAGGCAGTGTGCGCGGCATTGACTGGCAGTTTAACGCCTGGGGCGGAGAGTATGACGGTCTGTATGCGCACTGGGAAAAAGATAATGCGGCGGCAGAAAAAATCTGCAGTGCGCTTCAGATGGACTGTTATGATGCGCAGCATTTTGTTCTGGAAGGCGGTTCCATTCATGCAGACGGAGAGGGAACGATTCTTGTGACAGAAGCCTGCCTTTTAAGTCCGGGCAGAAATCCTCAGCTTACAAAAGAAGAAATCGAAGATACCCTGAAAAAGTATCTTGGAGCAGAAAAAATAATCTGGCTGCCTCATGGGATTTTCCAGGACGAGACAAACGAACATATTGATAATGTATGTGCCTTTGTTCGGCCGGGGGAGGTAGTTCTCGCATGGACAGACGACAGAGAAGACCCGCAGTGGGCGTTCAGCCAGGCTGCTCTTGAAGTCCTGGAAAAAGAGAGAGATGCAAGAGGAAGAAAAATAAGGGTTCATAAGCTTCCCATTCCCAAAATTCCTGTGTGTATCACAGAGGAGGAGCTTTCGGGCTTTTCCTTTGAGGAAGGGGAGGATATGCGGGAGGCAGGAGAGCGCCTTGCCGCAAGCTATGTGAATTTTTATATTTCAAACGGAGGTATACTGATCCCTCAGTTTGGGGACGAGCATGATAAAACAGCAGTGGAAATTCTCGGGAAACTTTTTCCGGAGAGAAAGATGATTCCTGTCTATGCCCGTCCTGTGATCGCAGGCGGAGGAAATATCCACTGCATCACGCAGCAGATTCCTCTTGGAAAAAGCTTGGATAGAGCAGGTGAAGAAAAATGAGAAATGTAGTAATTGGTACTGTGCAGATGCAGTGCAGCAAAAGTGTGCGGGAAAATATAGAAAAGGCAGATTTTATGGTGCGTAAGGCAGCAGAGCAGGGAGCGAATGTCATTCTCCTGCCGGAGCTTTTTGAAAGACCGTATTTTTGCCAGGAAAGAAGATATTCTTACTATTCTTATGCAAAGCCGCTTCTGGAAAACGATGCAGTTTGCCATTTTAAAAATGTGGCAAAGGAGCTCGGGGTAGTTCTGCCCGTAAGCTTTTATGAAAAAGACGGAAACGTGCTTTACAACAGCGCGGCAATGATTGACGCAGATGGAGAAATCCTTGGAGTTTACAGAAAAACGCATATTCCGGACGACCATTATTATCAGGAGAAATTTTATTTTACTCCGGGAAATACAGGATTTACAGTGTGGGATACACACTTTGGAAAAGTGGGCGTTGGAATCTGCTGGGATCAGTGGTTTCCGGAAACAGCAAGGTGTCTTGCTTTAAATGGTGCGGAAATGATCCTTTATCCCACAGCTATCGGAAGCGAGCCGATTTTAAACTGTGACAGTATGCCGCACTGGAGGCGGTGTATGCAGGGACATGCAGGAAGCAATCTTCTTCCGGTTGCCGCCGCAAACAGAATCGGTCTGGAAAGCGTAGAGCCGGATACAGAAAACGGCGGACAGAGTTCCTCCCTTCTTTTTTACGGTTCTTCCTTTATTACAGATGAGACAGGAGAGCTGAAAGCGTCTGCTTCAAGAGATAAAGAAGAAGTGCTGACTGCTTCCTTTGACCTGGACGAGGTGGCGGAAAACAGAATGAGCTGGGGACTTTTCCGAGACAGAAGACCTCATTGTTATCATAACATAGTAGAATAAGGTTATGGCATACGGGAAAATCCCTGAATCATAATTTAAGCGTTTTGTACTGAAAATTTCAGTAAAAATATAAGATTCAAAACATGAAATCTAAAATCTGTAATAAGGTTTATTAACGGGAAAAAAAGAGGTTTTTATGCCGGAACAGAAAATAGATAATTTATTGAATCTTGCAATGGACGCTACGCCACGGGAGCGTGAAAAATCCGGGAATTTGAATGTAGGTTATCAGGCGGAAACACGTCTCTGGGAAGTTATTGTAAAATACAGCGGACCAGAGGAGGGGCTTTCGGGAGAAGGGATTTCCGTTGTGCCCCTCCTTGGCGGTTATGCCGTTGTAACGATTCCGGAAACAGAGATTGACGCTTTTTCCAGAAGGACGCAGGTGGAATTTGTGGAAAAACCGAAAAGGCTTTATTTTGCCACAGCTCAGGGAAAACGGGCAAGCTGTATTTCTTCTGTGCAGACTGGCAGGGAAGGGTTAAGCGGCGAAGGAATCCTTGTGGGAGCCGCAGATTCGGGAATTGACTATTTTCACCCGGATTTTCGAAACGAGGACGGGACAACAAGGATTTTGAAATTGTGGGATCAGACTGTTCCGGGAAATCCCCCGAGGGGATACGTAACAGGAAGTGAATATACAGAAGAGAAAATTAACGAGGCGCTGTCTCTTTCGGAAACGGAAGGGCGGCGCCTTGTTCCCGTCAGGGACATAAGCGGGCATGGCACAGCCGTTCTCGGGATTGCAGCAGGAAACGGAAGGGCATCTTCCGGAGAAAACAGAGGCGTAGCTTATAAAAGCGGCATCATTGCAGTAAAGCTTGGTGTTCCCAGAGAAGACTCTTTTCCGAGAACGACCGAGCTTATCCAGGCAGTAGATTATCTTGTGCGACAGTCCCTTGAGCTGGGAATGCCTATGGCGATCAATTTAAGTTTTGGAAATAATTACGGTTCGCACAGGGGAGATTCCCTTCTGGAAACGTATCTTAACAGCGTTTCCAATATGGGGCGGCTCTGCATCTGCACAGGAACAGGAAATAACGGAAATCAGGCGCTTCACACCGGCGGGAATATCCGCACCGGAGAAATCCAGGAAATAGAGCTGGGAGTAAGCCCTTACGAGGCGGCTTTAAACGTACAGCTCTGGAAGCATTATGAAGACGTGATGGAAATTTATCTGGAAAATCCGGCAGGTGAGAGAATCGGACCTCTTTATGAAAATCTGGGGCCTCAGAGATACCGGGCAGGAGATACGGAGCTTTTGATTTATTATGGAAAGCCGGGACCGTATTTTGTGACCCAGGAGATTTACATTGATTTTATTCCGACAGGGATTTATGTGGACAGCGGCGTGTGGAAAATCATTTTGCGTGGAAAAGATATAAAAGACGGGGAGTATTTTTTATGGCTGCCCGGCGGCAATGTGTTAAATCCCCTGACTTCCTTTTATCTTCCCAGAGCAGAGGGAACGCTTACCATTCCTTCCACTGCCCTCCGTCTGATTTCCGTGGGCGCTTACGATTCCAGAAGCGATGTGTACGCAGATTTTTCCGGCAGGGGAAGCAGATTTCTGCCTTACGGAAAGCCTGATTTTGCAGCGCCGGGAGTGGACATCACAGCGCCCCGCCCCGGCGGCTCATACGGTTCTTTTACAGGAACCTCTTTTGCCGCGCCATTTGCCACAGGCTCCTGTGCCCTTTTGATGGAGTGGGGGATTGTGAAGGGCAACGATCCGTTTCTGTATGGGGAGAAGGTAAAGGCGTATCTGAGAAGAGGCGCGAGACGCCTGCCGGGGTATGAGGAGTTTCCCAATGAGACGGTGGGGTGGGGGGCGCTGTGTGTGAAGGGAAGTATACCGGAATAGGTGTTTTTTGACAGAAGCTGCAAAGTAACGAAAAGACATGTTGTAATGAGCATGAAGAATGATTTAATGAGTATAAAAATTTCCTTGACAAAGAGAACCATATAAGATACATTAAAAGTATCATATATGATTCTTTTTGGAAAGGGGGATTTTTAATGAATGAAACATTAGAAGTATATTTGAATCTGGATATGGAAAACGAACAGGAAAATGAAGAATTGATAAGAAAGATTGATGAACTTCTTTTGTCGGCTGGAATGAAGTATTCAGGCATCGCAAACATGTATCTTCCTGTGGATCGGAAAAATCGTGATACAGCAGTTTTCTGTGCGGAAAAATTATTAAAAAATACGGACTGGCTGAAAAATATTTTATCATATATTGCAGTCGGAACACTTATAGATGCTTGCTCGATGGCGGAGATTCAAACAGATATGATGTCGAATCCTTCGCAGGAGAAGATATGGTATTATGAGCAATATTATCAGAAAACGAAGAAACTGCCTCATGCGATTGTGGTAGATGAAGACAGACAGCTCAGAGATGGCTATATATCATACCTTTTGGCGAAAAAGTATCATGTGCATGCAGATATTTGTGAAATGGTATCCGGACAGCCGCTGCGAAAGATTGTCAAAGGAATGCACGTAAAGTTTTCTGATGGAAAATGGAGAAAGACAAGCAGAAAACGATACATTTGGTCTTATACATTGAAGACGCCGGTTGTTCCGGGGGATATTTTAATGGTAAATACAAAAAATGGAAAAGCTTTTATATGTGTGGATAAAATAGAATATGCTGCGGGAAAATTTTGTTCAAAATATAAGAAAGTCAGGAAACATTTGAATATACATATGGAGGAAGAGGACACAAATTATGAGAAATAGTATGGATTATATTTATACATCTGGTGAACAGAAAATTGTAATAGAAGTAGAGCAGAAAAGTGTGAGACAATCTGTCGCTGAGCAGTATGTGCGCAGTCGGAAAATGCAGGGGCTCACACAGGCAGAACTTGCAAAGAGGGCAGGCGTTCCACGGAGTAATATTACAAGATTTGAAAGCGGCAGTTACAATCCGTCTTTGGAGATGATGGTACGGATAGCGGAAGCATTGGGAATGACATTACAGGTGCAGTTGACGGCGAAGGAATAAGCGGCTGTATATGGAGAACAGATATTACTAAAGCAAAAGCAGAGTCTGCCGGAGACGCAGATATAGTCTAAAATGGCAGAGAAATCGTGGAGTATTAGATGGTTTATTGACATTTCGAAATAATTATGATTCTCACAGGGGAGCACTGTGTGTGAATAAAATAAAAGAAAAGGGAGGAGCCGTCCTGTTTTTGATTTGTCAATGCTGTTTAAGCATAAATGGAACGGCTCCTTGTTTGGAGATAAATAATATTTATCTATATTTCAATCCACAGTCGTATGACTGAACTTCTATAGTTTAATAAAAAAATGATATATGTCAAATACACTTTGCATGTAATTGCAGAATTTTTAAAAGTGTATAGTTTTGTAAAAGAATATGGCGAAGGCGTTGACCGTATGTACAAAGAATTGGAAGCTGTTGGTATGCAGGCTCCGGAATATAGATTAAACGCATTTATGTTACAAGTGACTGTTTGGAACAAAAAAGCAACGTTTGGGAAAGAAAAAGATGGTTTGTCTGTTGAAAAAACAACGTTTGAGAAAGAAAGTCAGGTTTTGTCTGATGAAAAAGCTATTGAGGAATATAAAAACTTATTGGTAAAAATTATTGAAAATGCTGTTAAAAGTAAGATACTAACACCAAGAACTTCGGAAAATATAAAGAAAGTTGTTGGAAATTTTCAATTTAGACAAATTTTTGGACGTAAAGAAATTAAAGAGGAATTGGGCTATGGGGATTCCAAAGCCGGAAAGATGATTGGATTGATGCAGTCATTAGATATAATCGTACCTGTAGAGGGCAAAGGAAAAGGAAAATATATTTTAAAAGAGTTTGACCACCTAATAGCAAAGGACTGAGCGGCATATATTCACCCAGTCCTTTACAGGCTATAACGGTTCATATAAGATGAGGGCAGGCGAGCGTCCCTACCCAATTAAGATCACAACCTTAAACCATTCCTTATCGTAGGAAATATCAAGTGTTCCGTCATATTTATCTACAATTTCCTTCACAGAGGAAATGCCGATTCCGTGGGCGTTTTTATCTTCTTTATCGGAGAGAAAACGTCCTTTTTTCTCGGTGATTTCGTTTATTTTGCTGTTGGTAAGCTCAAAGCTGAAGTAGCCGTTTTCTGTGTACCGGCATTTCAGTTCCAGCTTCCGTTTGGAAGCATCGTCTATTTTCCGGCAGGCTTCAATGGCATTATCCAGAGTGTTGGCAAAAATAGTACAGAAAAAGCATTTTGTCGATGTCGATATTGAGAAACGCATCGATGGAAGCGCTTGTCATCATCTGATATTTTGCGTTTATTACGGCGTTTACTATGCTGTTCTGGCAGAAACGCCTGTTGGCAGTCTGCATATAGCCGGAAATACTGCGGAAGTATTCTTTTGCTTCTGTAAGATTTCCTTTGTCCAGAAGATTTCCCACAACAGAAAGATGATTGTTCATGTCGTGGCGGAATTTGCGGATCTGATTCTGGTTGTGTTCCAGTTCTTCGTAATAATTTTTCTGAAGCTGAAGGTTTTTTCGCTCCAGGTCTGCGTGAAGTCCGTCTGCAAGGTAGGCGGCAAGACGGACGCTTCCAATGTTTGTGATCAGGCAGGCAAGAATACAGGGCCAGATAAAGTACGTTTTATGCTCAGGCGCAAGATAAATACAGCTAAACAGTGCGGAAAAAGAGGCAAGGCTTATGATGTCTACAATGGTCCATGCTTTGTCTGTAAATATATTCTGGATTTTTTTCAGAGAAGAGTGAAAAAAACGGTAAAAAATAACCCAGAAAACAGGAATAACGATAAAACCTACAAAGGACATGATGGAGTTTGCCATCAGATCTTTATCAGTAAAAAACTGCATGAAAATATGTCCTCCGATGTCTACGTGAAGAAGATTGACGGAGGCTGCAATGGGCAGAAAAATAAGGATCATAGAAAGTTTTACAAGCCATTTTCCCTTATAAAGTGTAAAGTTTGCCAGGGCAAATAAAAGCAGGGCAAACGAAATATTTGTCATATCTTTTGGAAAGACAACAAGGGTGGAAACGATGGTATAGAGAAGCAGTCCCAGAAGAAAGGGAAAGCTCAGTGTACAAGGGGTACAAACAAGATTAAAAAGAAATGATAGATTTGAAATATCGGATAGAGTGGTAAATTGATAAGAGTTCAAATTTTCCACTCTATCTCTACATGGTCGCTGGTGGCTCGGATTGTTGTAATCACGATGTCAGCGGCTTTTCTTTTATCGTCAAATTCAATGCTGTCCCAGTTGTTCAGATAATACGAAAGACTTTTCATCTGCTGGGGTGAGATTGTTTCAACGGTCAGGTCGGCAATCGACTTTGTGAGTGACTGGCGGCGGGTGTCCAGTTCTTCAATTTTTTTGTTGGCATAGGCAAGCAGTGTTGCGTTGGCTCCGGTCAGCGTATCAAGCAGTTTTTCAATTTCTGCCTCTACCTGTGCCAGCTCCACCTGATAGGCAGTCAGCTTTGGATTGACCTTTTCCTCTCCGCTATGGCGTATCTGGAAGTTTCTGAACCGGTCGCTCATTGCTAAAAAAATGAACTGTTCAAATTCTTCCTTGCGGATTTTGCCACAGCCCGGACAGCCTTTATTTTCTGTCCGTTTGGTACACCGGAAATATCCGGTGCTGTTCGGAACATGGGTGGCTTTCAAGGCATACCCACAGTGCCCGCATTTGATTTTTCCAGCAAGCCAGGTATTTCTCGGCTTTCTGCCATGCTGGAAAGTGGTATTTGTCATTAGTTTCTTTCTGTATTTCAGCCATGTTTCAGAGGAAATCAGTGCTTCGTGGGGAGCAATCACAAGTATCTGGTCTTTCAGGCACCTATCCTTGTCCTCTTTTACATCTCGTCCCTGATAGAGATAACAGCCATTTGTTCCGGCAAAATCAGCGGCATCATTTACAATGGTTGCCCCCTGGCTTTTGAAAAACTCATACAGTTCCAAATCAGCCTGTGCATAAACGGGATTTCTTAAAAGCTGGGAAAGAAATGTACGGAACATGGACTTGCCATAAATCTTTATGTCGTGTTCCTCAAAGTACCGGGTAATATCTCCAAAAGAGGTTTCCGGCTGTGCGTACATTTCAAACATCAGCTTCACATGGTCGGCGGCTACTGGATCGGCAACCATTTTCTTTGTGCGGATTCCCTCTACTACGGTAGGCTCCAGTTGATAACCATAGGGAGCTTGTCCGCTCATGTGGAAGCCTTTCAGACAACGGGAATAATAGGCGTCTGTGACACGCTTTTGAATGGTCTCACGTTCAAGCTGGGCGAATACGATACAGATATTTAACATTGCCCGGCCCATCGGGGTCGAGGTATCAAATTTTTCTGTGGAAGATACAAACTCCACATCGTATTCTTGAAAC
>URHH01000017.1 GCA_900547615.1 uncultured Blautia sp.
GCAATTCTTTAGATTATGTTGTTTTATTTTTAGGTTCTGCTAAGAAAATATCATAATAAATCACATATTTCAAATTATATTGAACGGCTGCATCTGTCATGGATATAGTATGCAAAAGTTTTCCCCAGTCCACTGTTCTTTCTATCTCAGGGATTAAAGAGACGATTGTACATATTATCGTAAATAAGACAACAGCTATTGAACGCAAAAACATACTTCCCAACTGACCCAATGCCCAGCGCTTACGCCCTGTTCTAATAATCTGGTACATATTCATATGCTGCATAAACGGTACATCTGAATTAACATAAATCACGCCAAACCAAAACAAAATCAGAAAAGATAAGTTTGAAATCATGAAAGGAAATACACACCATGAAACAGGGTAATTCACAACCTCTGCCAAAGATTTTAACGGACGATTATAACTCCATGTAACTACCATCATTACTATAGCAAACGTCATAAATTTTATATTTTTTATTTTTAACAAACCGGCTTTCCATATATATTGAGCAAGTTTCATTTTTTTTACAACCTCTTCTGAATTTTTTTGTATGTCATAATTCCTAAAACAACAGTTGGAACAAAACTAATCATACATACCAGTAAAAAGCTTTGCAAATCTCCCTCCAGAGGTTTATTGTAAGCTCTGAAAATCAATACTGTATACATACTTTCTCCTGCAGTTTCTAATAAAATCTGATGTATAACAAGAGGCAGTACCAGAACCGTCACACGATTACTGATATATAAAGAAAAATATGCAGCCAGAACTGATAACAAACCAGACAGCAGTCCCATCTGCAGTGAATACAATATACAATACATAAAATAGTGTTCTGTCTTTAAAAGCGAACCATAATTTCCATGTAATAACATATTCAACGTTCCTGTAGACTCGTTTGTCCAGGGACCTGTTGTACGGCAGCCCATCAAAAATATCGCAGTTCCCAAAACCATAACCGCTATTGATGTCAGATAAATTATACTGATCTGTGAAAATACATATTTTTTCAAATTTCCCCTAATTATGCTGTAGCGTATATATTTATTTTCCAAATCCTCACAAAATACTGTAGCAAAAGGAAAAGCACAAAATATATACGCTACCATAATTCCGGAAAGTTCCGTCGAAGTAATATATGTATCTAAAACATTTCCATTGATAAGGTTCATTTGCTCTATAGAAAAAACAAGAGCAATCGCCACTCCTATTACAGATAGATATATTTCATAACTTTTAAAAATCCGACAAAAACCAGGTACAAAAAAATTTTTATATTTTTTCATCTTTCTCTGTCCTTTTACTCCAGATATATTTCTTCTCCTGTCACTGCGTCCACCAGTGTAACAGAGACGGTGCTATTATCTTCCAGAATTTCAAAATACCACATCGGAGCAGCTTCAAGCTGTTGATTTTGATTTAAAAATACTCGTTCATATAGTTTCGCTCTTGTAACTTCATACATAGATTCATTTAATAAATTTCCATATTTATTCTCTACAACTTTTGCAATATCTTCAAATTGTCTAAGCTGCAGTTTTTCTTCATTATCATCCGAAAAATCATACATAACATCCTGATATAAGATACTTTCAACACCTCTTGCAGAATAAATCACCTGTATAGCAGAGCTGTCCGGCGTATCATAAGCCAACTGTCTGCTCACATTCATGAATTCATGAAAAACAGGAAGACCTGCGTGTTTCTGCACCCCATATACAAAATAAGCATCATCTTCTTCCGTCCATTCTTCTTTACGGTTTGCCTCGGTATTTAATCCACTTTCTATTTCCTCATTTTCTATCTGTTTAATTACATCGTGATTTAAAGCATATGCTTTTAATTCTACTTCATCTGTCGGAATTCCAATTTCATTTAATAATACTTCTACTTTTTCTATACATTCCTCTGGCTGCATAAAAGAAACTTCGCTTTGTTCAAATCTTTCCAGATATGCAGGATCCTGAATTCCAACATAATTATAATATCTTACTGTGTCTGTCCCATAATGAAATCCACCGGTATAGGATAAAGAAGATCCATCTGTAAAAGTATAATAAGTTCCTTCCGGCTCTGTTTCTGATGCGGGCGGAATACTTCCCGTATCCTGTACTTCTTTTCCCTTAGAATAAATTTCTATTGCTTTTTTACCATCTGAATATATTCTGCTTTTTACAGCAGTCGCACACAACTCCTCTTCATTGAAATCATCTGGAATTTCCAGTTCACAATTAAAGGTTACTTTTTCTCCAGATACTTCATATTTTTCCGGAAATTGAGTTTCTGCATGACAGATTATTAAGTTTCCCGATGTAATTGTTATTCCTGCTACCACTCCGATAATCAAAAATTTCTGCTTCATTTTTCTTCCTTTCGCGCTATATTATCTGATATACCAGAGCAGGATATAATATATCCTGCTCTGGTATATGTGTTACGGTGTATATCTTCCCTCAACGTTCAATCCAGTAGCACTGGAATTTGTTATCATAAAATAATAAACTCCTGAAGCAGCCCATTTCTCATACTTTGCATTACTCGCCGGATCATTTTTGCTGATATACGCATATTTAGAAAAAATATGCTGATTATCTAACTGATAAGAACGACACGATAAAGAAGCATATGTGCTAAAATATGTTCCTGTTACATAAAATTTCTGTTCCCCATCTGCTTTCACAGTTCTTTTTGTTTTAGGATCTCCCGGCACTGTAACATCAAATCTAACAGTATCAGCCATTACTGGAACAGTATTTCCTGCGACACACAACCCTGCCATTAAACCGCAAAACATTTTTTTTACTTTTTTACTCATCATACTTTTTTCTCCTCTCTGGTGAAAAAAATTTACAGTTCTTAAACAATATTAGCGCTAACTTGTTTGTTGAATGCACTATACCATAAAATTTTCTCTTAAAACGCTTCTTGTCAAAAACTGTATATAATTATGACAAAAATGGAACTTTATATAGTAATTACTGAATTTTTTGCAATCACGATTTTTCTTTATACTTTAACAAGCCCGCCACCATTGCAATCACAGTCAAAATTTGAACCCATACAATAATTTCTCCCCAAAATTTCTGCTGTATACCTATTCCTGCCAGCACTATCATTCCGTTACATAATAAAATCTTCTTTGTATTTTTTGCATATTTCTTTCTCTCGCTCTCATCCAGCGGGTGAATGGGATTTTCTACCGGAGCATATCTCCAAATAATCACCGCCGTACCAATCCATATCCCAGCTAAAACTACATCCGATAAAATGAAACTCCTTTTCGCCCAAACAGCAATATTCATAATTGCCGCAGATATAAAATAACATCTTAATTCTGTATCTGCATGATAACCTCCCGCATACGGTCTTAAAAAGAAAATACCCAAAAACAGGAACAACATAAGCGATAACTCGTTCCAAAGAATACCGCAGACAATCAAGGTCACTAAATTAAGCAATATTGTAAATCCCTGATGCAAGCCATACTGGAGAATTTCCTGTTCTTCTTTATCATCGCTGATTTTCTCAGCTATTTTTTCTGAATAAAGTTTCTTTTCTTCTCTCATCAAAACCTCCATATCGAAACAAATACGGCTGCCATAGGCTATCACTTTTTATAACCTATAACAACCGCATTAGTTGAAGAATGTATATATCTCCTGTCAATTTTTCAAAATTAAGATTTTTTTAACTTTTTTACAGCAGAAGGTAACTTTGCCTGGTAACCATAGTACGCACATGTCGTATTTGCATCACGCTCTGCCAGTTTCTTTGCAATCGTACCCACTATTTTTATACCAAATTCTGTAATATTTTTTTTCATGTCGCTCCTCCTTTTTATGTCAATATATCACATATTTCCCAACTTTTATTCAACATGTCAAAAACTGTATATTTTTTTGTCAAAATCTGCATTAAATATTAGAAAGATATAATAAAACCCGTACCTGAAAACGATTATCGGTATACTCAATTTTAACATCTCCACCACAAGAATCCACTACTTGTCTTACACTCTCTAGCCCTATGCCGTGAATCGTTGAATTAAGTTGATTACTTTGTAATTTATTACCTCTTTTCGTAATCTTGCCTGTATAACTGTTTTCAATTAAGATGAGAAGTATGTCTTTTTGCGTATGTACACTGACAGACAAATATTTTTCATCTGATTTGCTTGCTTCCCTGACTGCATTATCAACTAAGTTACCTAAAATCACACAAATATTAAAATTTTTACTGTATAGCTGTTTTGGAATCTGAATATCCAAATCCACAGTATCTAACAGCTCATCTGCCTGTCGAAGCATATAATTCAGAACTCCATCAATTTCCTTATTTCCGGTAGATACCTTTTCTGCCGGATTTAACATGAACTTCTCCATCTGCTTCAAATATCGCACCATGTCCTCATTTTTATCATGCCGTGCCATCGAAGACAATTCTATTAAATGATGTTTCATATCATGACGAAGTTTCTTGATATATTCCTGGGACTCCTGCATCACATCAAGCTGATTCGCATATACTTCGACCATCTTCTCTAATTTTTTTTCATTCATTTGAGCTACATAAAATTTTGTTAATGAATGGTATAGATACAGCAAAAAAGCGTTAATAAATAACAGACTAAAAGCTACTGTAAGAACTATTGGTTTATTATCTCCTGTCAGAACTGCAATACGCTGCATACAAACAATACTGACCAGAGGAATCATTCCAAAAATGATTTCCTTCATAAACGGCAATGCAGTATCTTTTTCTCTGTTTTTGAAATTCTTCCAAAAAGCAGTCGGTACTAAAATTACCAGACTTGTTATAAATTGATAACCTGATTTTACTGGTTGTCCCGGCTCATATCCCACTAGCAACTGAACAACGATAACATCTGCACATATGTTAATCGCATATATTACAAATGTTATTAATAATTTTTTAGTCAATTTCACCTGATAAGAGAATGTTAATAGCAATAACGCCCCAATATTTGCAACAATATTTAAACTTGGCGATGCAAATACCATACTGACAGTAAATGTAAAAAGACACCCGATGACATACAGTATCCAGTTATTTTTCCATCGGCATTTCTCCCGGGAAACAAAAAAATCTATATATCTTTTAATTGCATAAAAGCGGATTCCATTTGAACATAATATCAGCAGCAATTCAGCTATTATTTCGAATTCCATTTGTCATACTCTCCATCAGTTTTCTTCTTACCTCCACTCGATTCGACCTGCTAATATCCAATACATCTCCATTCACCATTTTAATCTCTCTATAATTGATTTTCTTCGCGTAATGCAGATTAATCAAACAGGATTTATGGATACGCAGAAACAGCCCCTCCGGGCATTCC
Source organism: uncultured Blautia sp. (assembly GCA_900547615.1). Lineage (GTDB taxonomy): Bacteria > Bacillota > Clostridia > Lachnospirales > Lachnospiraceae > Blautia_A. The sequence goes on from URHH01000017.1 coordinate 5,367, forward strand.
TTTTCCACCTCCGATAGTTTTCCGTAAAAACTCTGTATCTCATTTTCTTTTACAATATTGATTTTTCTTCCGTCGCTTTGAAAATACAAAATATCTTTATACATAATGCGATAAGTATTGCCCTGATTTTTATATGTAAAATTGTATTCATGCTTACCGATAATATGAAACATCTTCTCCATAACATGCCAGAGTTTTTCTTTTTTTATCGGCTTTACCAGAAAATCAAACGGCTGATTCTGAAATAATTCCAGTGCATACTCCTTCTTAGAAGAAATATACACCAGAAACATCTCTGAATTTCTCAATTCCTCCCGAATGTACTTTCCAATTTCCACACCGTTCGCACCTGGCAGTTCAATATCCAGAAAAAGAATCGCCGGAACTGTCTCACGTTTCAGATACTTCATCAGAGCATTCCCATCATAAAAAATGTCTATTTCCAAATTTATACACTTTTCAAAAGCAAATTCCCGGAGGATTTTTTCCATCTCCGCACAAGTGCTTATTTCATCATCGCATATAATAACCCGCATCTCCTTACCTCCTGACATTTCATATACTACCCCATTCTTCTCTTCCATGCAAGCTACTTCGCGATTCCGTCAAGCCCTGTTTGTTCGATATATCTTCACTTCAAAAACACATATCTCGCCTGTGCAAAATCCACCTCGTCCTCATTCTGAAGCTGATAATCCTCCCCCTCTTTTAGAATTCTCCCATTGACAGCCGTTCCGTTTCTGGAGTTTAAATCGCTGAGATAATATTCCTGATCCCGCCTCCTGATTTTCGCATGAATGCGGCTGACTGTAGGAAGGTCGATTACCGCGTCAACGGCAGTTTCCATTTTCCCGATCACTGTCATATCCTCCTGAAGGTAAATCGTTGCAAGTTCTCCCGGCTCCCTGCTTACCAGTGTTGCCGGTCCCCGTACCACCCCGGCGGAAAGCACCACCGTTTCCCCGAAATCTTTTGCTTTTGGTTCTTCCTCCAAAGTCTGTGGCACAGACATCTCTTCTTCGGCGGACATTTGAGGCTGCCAGCCGTTCTCTTCCTCCTGTTCTGTCTTCCATATGGGATCTCTCTGCATTTCCTGTCTTCCCCTTTTCTTTTCTACGCTCCCTTTATGCTTTTTTCGGAATCTGTATACGAGCATTCCTGTTCCCAGAAAAACTGCACAGCCGGAAAGTATCACTCCCGCCTGCAATCCGGGCAGAAATCCCAGAACTGCCGCTCCTGCTGTTATAATAAGAACAAATGCTCCCAATAGGGAAAAAAGGATTTTTTTCCGAAGGGACACCGGGGATTTTTTCCCGTCTTCTCTGTCACGGTTTTCAAAGGGATTTGCTGTCTCCATTTCCCAGGGAGAATCTCCCGATTGATTTTCATATTGTTCTCTGAATTGATCTTTTTCTTTTTCGATTTCTTTCTCTTTACAGCTTTCCGGAATACGCTTTTCCCTGCTGTCTCTTCCTTTATAAATCTCTTCTTTTACGTATTCCAGATGAAAGGTATCCTCAAGGGCTCTTCTGTATACGCCATACCCGAGAATGACTGCGTCTCCGTCCTCGTGATCAATTTTCGGAAGAATATATTCTGTAAGAATGCGGAAATCCTCCCTTACGTCCCCGGCTTTTCCCGGCATACAGCAGAAATACAGCTTTTTCTTTTCCACATCAAGATACATATACTCCGGCTGTACAAGAAGCTGTCCCGGATTCATAAGGTATTCTGCCATTTCCTCCATTGCCTGAACAAAGCCTCCGAAAATCAGCCGCAAATCCTCCAGCCCCATTTTTTTCGTTTCATACATGGAAGCCACCGACTGCTTCGACGTAATATCATAATAAATCAGAAAGTTTCCATCAATTCCCTGGAGCCTGCATTTTAAAAGGGAGGGCATTCCGTTTCCCACAAGCATTCTCACCTGGTAAGAATCTGTATCGGGCACTTCCTCTCCATGAAGGATCAGATAATTATGATTCATATCTCTTTTATATTCTGCCCTCATATTAATCTCCTCCCAGAAGCTCCGAAGCTGCCTTCACTTTCCTCACCCAACCTACAGGACGGATCACCTTCGACTCTCCCTTTGCACGAAGATGCCAGGAAAGTCCTGTATATTCTCCTGTTGTGTCAAGGTCATACGTGACGACAACCTTCTTCCCTGCATCTGTCTGTGTGGAAAGATTTTCCGCCCCGAAAAATCCCAAAGAACCAAGGCTCTGACTTTTTATCCGGGCAGTCTCATAAACCGGTCCGTCTTTTTTTATTCCTTCCATGCTTCCGCTGACTGCTGATTCATACGCCGCTGCCGTCAGCCACGCGCGGTTATGCACAAAAAAGAAGAGATATAAAAGTCCCATGAGGGTAAAAAGAACAAGCGGCATGACGCACGCCGTCTCTATTGTAAAGCTTCCGCGTTTTATCATAACATCATTCCTCCTATATATCCCAGAAACAGAAACGGCGCAAAGGGAATCCTTGTCTTTCTCCCTTTATGAAGCACAAACATGAGAATGCCGGATACAATGGCACACGCCAGAAGCCCAAGCATAAGAGAAACTACAAGTCTTTCCCATTCCAGCGCCATGCCGAGCGCCAGAACAAGAATGCCGTCCCCGATCCCGATTTCTCCTTTTGTGAGAACGCCAAGTCCCACCACGCAAAATCCTGTAAAAATCCCGAGAAAGTAAGAAAATCCAAGACGGTTTCCATGCCATGCCCAGATAAATCCTGCAAGAGCGAGAATACCTGATGCTGCAAGAGAAATCTGCTGTTTTTTTATGTCAAGCCAGGCATTCCACCCCAGAATCCCGAGGATTCCCATTTCTTTTATGATCATACTGCTGTTTTCTAACCACATCTTCCACACGCTCCCATTCCTTTTGCTTCTGATTCTTTTACAATTCTTACAGTTCGTTTCAGTCCGCTGCAGGAACCAAGGTTATGATACCGGTTGCTTTTTCCTGTAATAAATACCGTTCCTGCAGGCTTTTGATTTCTGCTGCAGATTTCACATGGCTCATATTTTTCTCCGTACTGATTTCTCCTGCCCTGTACAGATGAACCGGAAACCTGCTCAACAGACAGATTGATATAGCTGCAGCTTAAGCTTCTGTGATACACATTTCCTGTTTCCGTTACATAGACCATTTTTTCCGGTGTCTGCTGCCCTCCTCCTTCTCCCGACACACCGGAGGATTCCTTTCCCGTCCAGGCGTGTACGCGGATCTGATTGTGGATCCACACCTTCGGAAGCGGGACAAGCCCGCCTATCGGCTCATAGGCATATATATCAGGCAGTGTGATCTCCTCCGGTCCGCCTCCCTCCGGGAGATATGCGTACATTCCTGCTTCCTTTGCACTTTGACACAGCTTTGTAAGATGTTCTGTCTGGATTTTATAAATGTCCATAAAAGAAATCATGGTGACAACTCCCAGAAAAAACAGAGGAAGAACAAACGCCGTTTCCACTGCCATACTGGCAGACCTTACTTTCTTTAAAAAGGTGCAGAAAGACACTTTTTCAGAAAGTATGTCTCTGTCTGTCGGGGAAAACAGTGGCATTCTTCTCTTTAGAGAGCGCGTCCTTTCTTTTTTATTTTTCAATCTTTCAGCTTTATGAGAACTATTCTTCCGTCTGTTTTTTTCTTTCTGAAAAAGCATCTTTCTGCACCTCTTTTCTGTCTGTCAGTAATATCCATACGCCCTTGTCACATTAAAAACTTTTCTTTTATTTGCCTTTACATCTACGGAAATTTCTGCCGCCACAATACAGGAATCCATGCGGAAGTTTTTTCTTCCCTTTTCCCGCACGCAAAGCTCGATCATATCCATTGCCCTTGTAATTTTCTCTTCTCTGGAAACGCCGAGAAGAAGCACCTGCAGATAATCCTCATAGCTCATGCCGTCCTCGCTTCCCCTTCTGACAGAATCCAGACCATTTAAAAGCTCCGGGAGATTTTCAAGAGAAAGCTGCCAGTCTGCCGTGCTTTTTACAAGGGGAACTTTTCCTCCGTCAAACAGCTCCCTTACATCAAGAATACTCTCCCCAAACGCCCAGCAGAGAAGAAGCGCCGCTTCGATCACTCCCGTTGCCGGAGGAATGAGAAATGCAGAGGCGATCGCTGACGCAAGACCTGCCGCCTGCGCTCTTTTTGTTCCGTCCGATACAAGATGGACCATATTTACCCCTTCTCTTATAAGAAGAAGACGTCCTGCCACAGATTTTAAGTTCTCAATATCGCCTGTTTTTCCGCCCAGAATATATTCTGTCTGATATTTCAGTGCACCCTTCCCCGGCGCGCTGTAATTTCCAAGTTTCTCCATAAGATACTGCTGAAAAAGAATCTGAGATGTATAAGAAGTATCTGTTTTTTCCGGCTCATACATGGGCATTCCCTTTTGCTTTTCTCTTCTGGAAAGAAGAGTTCCTGCCTGTACCTGCCCGTCATATACGCCTTTATTTCCCGGGATCACAAGCTCCAGAATACCCATTTTCCGGATTCTCCGTATGATAGAAATGGGATTTACTACTTTTTGCGGAGGAGCCGTTACGTTGTCTCCGTCTTCCAGTTCTCCTCCCTCCGGATTTTTTTCCGCCTCAGCAAGAGCCTCTTCATTTTTTCTGTTGTTTTCTTCCATCTCTGCATCATAATTTTCGATAATATCTCCGTTTTCCGCCTGCTCTCCTGCCTGTTCCGCCTGCTCTGTCTTTTCCTTTCTGTCCTTCATTTTATCAAGAAGAAGGCTTACACCCTGGCTTCCAAGAGTTTCCTTCATATACTGGACAACCTGATTATAAAAAGGCTCTCCTCCCTCGTCTGTAAGCAGACGATATGCGGAAAAGCCTCCCTGTACAACAGAAAGCTTCTGACTGTTCTGTTTTAAAACAGGTTTCATATAGGAAGAAAAATTATCGTAGACAGAAGCCAGATCAAGACTTCCCTGCCCACAGGAACCGTCCAGAAGGAACAGATCGTAATCTTTCAGCATCTCTCTGTCGAATTGTCCGAAAAGAGAATAAAGCCCTATATCTGCTCCGTTTAAAATCTGGGTTCTTGCAGCCGCCATTCTCACAGATTCGATCCCCGTACATACAAGCGCTGTCACAAGGCTTAAAATCAACGCAAGAAAAACGGTAATACTTCCTCTTTTTACCATAGGTGTACACCTCCCTCTGTAGTTGAAAAATATTTTGACAAAAGTTATCAGATAGAGTTACTCTGTTTCGCGATTTTTGCAAGAATGCTCTTTACAAGCTTTGTGAGCTGGTCTTTAAAGATAATGACAAGACTGATCAGAACCACAAGGATCAGTATGATCTCCACAACGCCTACGGCTTCCTCCTCTCTCATAAAATTTCTCACAAATCTGCGCAGTTTTCTCATGTTCTCACCTCCTCTCTACGCTCCTCCGTAAAAGGTCAGACACGCAGGGATCATAATGACTGCCATTACCACAAGAAGCATCAGCACCATAGGTCCCAGAAGTTTTGTGGCGGCTGCTTCTCCCAGCACCCTCGCTTTTCTCTTCCGTTCTTCCCAGGCTTCCACTGATTCCCTCTCCAGCATATCTTCCAGATGTCTGCTGCCTTTCTGGAGATTTTGTATCAGAAGCGTGGCAAATGTTTTGTATTTCACCTGCCCGCACCTCTCCCCGAATCTTCTGTACGCCTCTGCCTCCGAAACGCCGCTGTCCATCTCATAACAGACAACAAGAATTTCCTCGTAGGCATACCGTTCTTTCCTGTTTTTCCGTTTCCTGTAATCACCGGCTATTTTCTGAAATGCTTTTCTTGCAGTCATTCCCGCCTGCACAAGCAGAGTAAATTTCATGATGAGTCCCGGATAATCAAGAAGCATCTGTTCTCTTTTTTTCTGAATAAGCGTAAGCTCCTCCCTGCTTTTTAAAATCATAAGAGCAGCTCCCGCAGCCAGAAATAACGCAGCCATTAATGTTCCGCTTCTGTCTCCCTTCTGCTCCCAGGTGAAATGCTTTCCTTCCCATTCTTCCGGAAGATAATAATAATCTGCATCTCCTTTTTCCTGGTTGTACTCCGCAAGCGCCTCCTGAATTTCTCTTACTCTTTCTTCCTCAGGGGAGAGCTTTTCTTCCTCCGGTTCTTCTGTCTGTCCCGTCTCTTTTTCCGGAATCTGTACATACAGATCCCCTGCTCTCTCCCCGTCAACCGATACAAGAAAATGCTCCTCGTAAGCGCCTGTCTCCTCTTTTTTCAGGCGGTGTCCGTCAGAATATATCTTGTCTTTTCCATTTTGAAAGGTAAGAACAGCTCCCAGAAGATTGCCGCAGAAAGCAACCATCAGAAACAGCTTTTTCCCTTCTTTATTTTTCTCCCCTTCTTCTGTGCGCCGTATCTTCCACCACACTCCGACGGCAGACAGCGCCGCGAATATTATAATATGAAGCCACATATCCTCATCTCCTGTTACACTTCAATGTCCACAATCCTTGTTCCCAGCCAGTATGCGGCAAGATAAATAAAAAGGCAGACTGTCATGGCACAGATTCCAAAAGGATTTCCGTAAAGGGTACTTAAAAATCCCGGAGAAGTCAGCTTTAAATAGGCGATAATACCGGCAGGCATAAGGCTCATGATCATCTGTTCCGACTTTTTGGCGGAAAGAGTCGCCTCGATTTCTTTTTTTACATCAATTTTATCGCCAAGCATTCTCGCCACCTTCTCAAGTACCCGGTTCATATCTCCGCCTGTCCGTTTCGCCGTCTTAAAAACAGAGGCAAAATTTTCAATATCCTCCACACCGCTTCTCTCTCCAAGATCGAAAAACAGCTCCTCTATGGGAACGCTCACCCTCTGCTGACTTTCTATGTACCGGAACTCTTTCACAATGTCAGAATCCGCTTCATAAAGCCGCTCCATATCTCTTGTACAGGCAGATACCGCATTTTCCACAGAATACCCCGCCTGCACAGCTACGCTCATAGCGTTTAAGGCGTCCCGAAACTGATAATTCAAACGTTTCCTCCGCTCTCTGATACACTGCTTTTTCTTCCAGCCCATAAATACAAACGGAACGGGGATCATAAATAGAAATGCCCATGCGCTTTCGTAAAATAGATACACCACTCCCATACAGAAAAGCCCGCATTCTCCCAAGTATTTTAAAATCTCTTTTCCTGTAAACTGATACACGCTGTAATCCCTGTTTTCCTTTTCTTTTTCTGCTTTCATAACACAATTCCCGCCCTTTCCAGTTTTTCCCTGTTTAAAAGAGTAGCAAGCTTTTTAAGTCCTTCTCCCTCTTTCCACTGATAAAGCACATTTGTCTTTATTTCTCCCTCTTCAAATCCACATACCTCTGTAATTTCCAGTACCTTTCTTGATTTATCCCGCATTCTCCCAAGATGAATAAGAATATCCACTCCTGATGCAATCTGCCTCCGTATGGCTTCCAGGGGCAGTTCCACCCCCATAAGCGTCATTGTCTCAAGACGGCTTAACATATCCCGGCTGCTGTTTGCGTGAGCAGTACTTAAACTTCCCTCATGTCCTGTATTTAAAGCCTGCAGCATATCTACTGCCTCTCCGCCCCGAACTTCTCCCACAATAATGCGGTCCGGCCGCATTCGAAGGGCAGAACGAATTAAATCCCGAATCGTCACTTCTGAACCGCCTTCTATATTTGCCGCCTTTGCTTCCAGACGGACAAGATTTGCAATTCCCTGTATTTTAAGCTCTGCATTATCCTCTATGGTTATCAGACGTTCATCTTTTGGAATGTATTGAGACAAGGCGCCAAGAAACGTCGTTTTTCCGCTTCCCGTACCGCCTCCTATAATCATGGAATACCTCGCCTTTACAAGAGATGCAAGAAAATCAGCGCAGGTTTTTGGAAGACTTCCAAGTGAAATAAGACGCTCCATTGTAACTGGCGTATCGGGAAAACGCCGTATTGTAAGAATCGGTCCGTTTAAAGCCACAGGGTATACAACTGCATTTACCCTGGCTCCGTTTTCCAGCCTCGCGTCCACAATGGGCATAGATTCGTTTACAACACGGTTACACTTTCCCACAATCTGCTGAATCACATCTTCCAGTTTTTCTCTGGAAGTAAATGTTTTTTCCCATTTAAACAGTCCCCCTCCTCTCTCTACAAAAATAGCGTCCGGTCCGTTTACCATAATCTCAGTTACTGTTTCGTCTTCAATCAGCTCCTGCAGTACGTCCAGTTTTCTCACAGAGTAAAACAGCTCCTGGCGAAGCTCCACCTTTTCCTTCAACGAACAGCAGGTATCTTTCATATGATTTAAGATCAGATCGTCAATCATTTCCAGTATCTCTTTATCAGAAAGCTCTCTTGACATATCAAGCCGCTCCATAAGCATCTGACGGAGCCGACGAAATATTTCTCTGCTCATTCCCGCTCCCTCCTTAAAATCTCTCTTACATAATCTCCAAGCTCGCTCCACATAAGGCTTTCCACATATGCCTCCCCGGAGCTGTTATCCATATGAAAGGGCGGTCTTACCTTTGTAATTTTCGGTAAAATCTGCGCAAAATCCCAGATACGCAGAAGATTTTCAAACTGGGAAATCTTACAGACGGAAATGGTATCCGGCAATACCGGCATATAAATCTGTTTACATTTATCCAGAAGCTGAAAAATCTCGTCCACCTCAGAACCAATATCCAGAACAAGAACCTCATAGGAACTTCCCCTCACAATTTCCTCAAGAAGCTTCTCCCAGTCCTCCCACGCTGTGCTGTGCACATCCCAGGGAGTGCGCACAGGCGGTATAAAATCAAGATTTCCCACAGTCTGGACCATACTGTTCATCTTATGAATCAGATTCTGATTATCCTGTCTTACATAATACAGAAGGTCGCTTAAATTGTGGTCGAAGCTTTTTCCAAGAAGCTCCTCAAAACCGGAATACTCTTCAAGGTTCAGGTAAAGAACCGCCCTCTCCTTTGCCAATATCTGTCCCATCGCAAGTGCAAAAGAGGTTTTCAGGCAGCGTTTGAGCGGAGAATAAATCCCCAATATCTCAGTCGTCTTCTTCAATACCGGAAACACTGCCGGGGCAACTGCCCGCTCCTCTCCATAACACGCCATCACCTCACGGATCACGTCAGATGAAGACTGGTACTTATACACACTGGGATATTCGTCAAGCTCAGGAGAATGAACTCCCTCCGAAAGGATCACGATTTTCCCAATATCCAGTTCCCGGACCTCTCGGCACATCGCCTTTCCGGAAATCAACAGCAGCTCAATATGTGTTTTTTTCCCATATGCAATCAGACTCTGGACTGTAGTAAATGCCTGGATTTCAAACGGCACGTTCTTCTTCTGATTCAGATAATCCATAAAATTACAGGCATAATCTACTTCCAGATCGCAGACTGCAAAAATATTTTTCTTCAATAGACACCTCCCGCGTACAGCACGACGCTCATAAAAACAGGTATTGTAAAGTGGAAATTTTCCGGCGACGCCACATTTCCTTTATAATACGGCTTGATTTCCCCGGTCTGAAAATACTCCCGTATGTATTCCCGAAGATACCAGAATCTTGAGAAAGCGTCTCCATTTAAAATTAAAATGGCAAGGGAGATTCCTGCGCCGCAGGTAACCGCATATATTATGCACCTGAGAATTTTCTCCGTTCCCATGATCCCTCCGAGGACAGAAAAAAGTTTAATATCTCCTGCTCCGATCATATGAAACAGAAACAGCGGCGCAAAGATTATTACCGGCAGCAGCATTCCCGTTATCTGTTTTCCCATTCCTCCCGGTCCTTCCCGCAGAAAACATACAAGAATTTCCATAACTGTGCAAAATAAAATCCACCCGTTATCCACCTTTCCTGTACGAAGATCCATGATCACCGCCACTGCGGCTGCTGTAACAGGAAAGCAGATGTTAAAAAACATGGCATCACCTCGCTTTTCTTTCGTGAGTCACACTTCTTCAATTCTTTAATCCGCACATAAGCAGGTGTTTTGTATAACGAATCTGTTTATATTCGTTGTACCGATTCTTTCTCTTTTGTAAAAAAAATTGGGATTTCCCGTCTGAACTGACGGTTTAGATACCAGTTGTCTTCTGGTGAGTCTTATTATAGAACAATCCGGACGCTTTGTCCAGAACATTTCATCGACAAATTCCGACATGATTGCACCCACAGTCTCTGCCAGGGTTCACTCTGAACCGTCTTCTCTGCCCTTCCAGTTCTTTCGCATAATTATAAGTTTTTCTTGAATATTTTATCAGAATGTGTATAATATGAATATAAAATTTAATGAAAGAAGTGTGGAATATGAACGCAGAAATCAAACAAATTGAAGATATGTCTCTGAATGCCTGGCCTTCCCATAAAATGGAGCTGTATGACGGCTGGATTCTCCGCTTCTCGTATTTTTATACACACCGTACAAACAGCGTGGAGCAGTTCGGAATTTCCACACTTCCGTGGAAAGAAAAAATCCCTTACTGCGAAGCTGTATATAAGCGTCTGGGAACGCCTGCGATTTTTAAGATCAGCCCTCTGATTTCCCCTGATTTTGATTACATACTGGAAAACAGAGGCTACGAGATCCAGCATACAACTGACGTTATGACTATGGATTTTTCCAAAAATCCATGTTTTCCGCAGGACTGCTGCCCTGACGTTACGTTTACGGAGGAAATTCCCGCCCAGTGGATTCAGGCGCTTTTTGATCTGAAAAATACATCGAACCCCATTCACCGCATGGTGGTTCCCTCCATGTACCGCGCCATTTTAAAAGAAACCATCTGCGCTTCCATTGTAAAAAACGGGGAAATCATAGGAACAGGTCTTGGAATCCTTGACCGGAATTATATTGGAATTTATGCGATTCATGTGCGGGAAGATTTTCGAAGAATGGGATATGCCCGCCAGATCTGTACAGGGCTTTTGCAAAAAGGGCAGGAACGAGGCGCCCAAAAAGCGTATCTTCAGGCAGTCAGCGGTAATGTTTCCGCTCAGAATCTTTACCGCTCTCTTGGCTTCGAAACCTTTTACACATACTGGTTCCGGGTCCAGCCGGATTCTCCACAATCAAATCAATAAATCCACAGTCCGTAAAAATCTCCTGCATGAACAAAGAATCTCGCTTGCGGCTCCGCAAGGCGCACTTTAAAAGCCGGCAGTTCTCTGAGGAACCGCCGGCTTTCTGTACGGGGAATCTTTTGTTCTTTATAAATATTATCTTCCTTCCAGGCTGTGTCCACCGGGACGCGCTGTTCTGGAAATGCCGCTCACTACCATAGAAGTAAGAGGGCTTAAATATAAAATGCAGCTTAATACACAATAAAGTGGAAGCATACATGCAAACTGTACCAGTCTTCCCGGCATGATCGCATAGAAGTTATATCCCAGGAAAATAACAAGACCTGCAGTTGTAAGAATCAGAGAACTTATAACATCTGTAATTGCGATAGAAATACAGATACCGGCTGCTTTCATCTTCTTTGTGCGGTTTGCAAAAAACGGTTTTGCAAGTGCGGGAATCACGCCCCACAGAATTGCCGCTAATGTAATAAACGGATTCACTGCATATCCTTTCATGAAGCAGCCAATAATATCTGCTGTAAATCCGCAGACACCGCCGGCTACCGGTCCAAGCCAGAGACCTGCCATGATCGTTGCCACACTTCCGATGGAAATACGGTAAGCTCCAAGTTCGATCACAAACACTCTTGTGAGAACAAGGTGCAGGGCAACAAGAAGCGCCATATAGACAAGAGTTGCTACGTTCCAATGCTGTTTACTGCTGTTTTTTTGCATAATAAAAACACCTCCATAATGTTTTTTAAAATAGAGTAGTTACATAAATAATAATCCCTCCACATTATGAGATGTTCTCACATGTAGCAACGGGTGCGGAAATCATATCGTAAGCATCTGTACTGCTTTTCGTTTCACGGCGACTCCCCAGCCAATGAACACTTAACGCATAAAATCCTACTTCGCTATTATTTATTCAAGCTGATTATAGCACAATTTGTAGAAATTTCAATATCTTTTTTGTCAAAATAATAACAATTTTTTTGCTGTTTCCTCTCTCTTCTATTCCCAGACATTGTTTTTTCTAATATTACAAAATCTACTACGCTTCGGCACCCTGGATTCCATAGCTGTCTTCAGGTGATTTTGTGGATTTTTCAAATTTCTCTTACTTTTTTCTGCTTCAAATACACTTTTTTTCTGGAACTCTCAATTCCAACCTACTTTTCTTGAGGAAAAATAGGCGAGAATCAGAAAAAATCCTATATCCGCCTATTTTTTGGTTGGATTTCATAGGATACTTTTTGATATGCTAAGTTTTTCGCTTATTTTGTTCTCTATTTTATAGGAGAAAATATAATTATGCTCATTTCCCGCCTATTTTCTCTTCTTTTTTATAGGCCACAAAAAAGATTTATGCATTTTCACCTTACAATTTCCACAGAGATGGTATTTACCTTTTTATTTCCTCAAGTCTTTATTATTCCCCTGTATATCTCTGCCCTTCTCTTCATATACTATTCTTTGACTCAGATAAAAGAGGAGGTGCAACATGAATCCGGAAAAAGAAAATAATCCTTACCATATTTCCTATGAAAATTATCTGGATACAAACGCCTGCACAGAATGCACAGGACTGATGTATCAGGCTGCCGCAGACAGAGAAGAATGGGACGCCTACCGTGATGTTTTTGATTTCACGGCAAAGCCGCCAGAAAAAGAAAATACAAAATAACCATAACAGCATAACTGACAAATAAAAAAGCAAAAAGAACCCCGGGCAGAATGTTTCATAAAAAGCCCGGGGTTCCATGCCAAAATTTTAAATTCTCCATCAGATTTTCGGAAGACCTGCAAATCCCCTTTCCAGTTCTTCATCTGTAGGAATATAATCAGACATTTCTCCATCATTATATTTTCCATAAGCAACCATATCAAAATATCCTGTGCCTGTAAGACCAAAGACAATCGTCTTTTCCTCTCCTGTCTCTTTGCACTTGAGAGCTTCGTCGATCGCTGCGCGGATCGCATGGGAACTTTCCGGCGCCGGAAGGATTCCCTCCACCTTCGCAAACTGCTGCGCCGCTTCAAAGACTTCCGTCTGTGTCACAGAACGCGCCTCCATAAGTCCGTCTGCATAAAGCTGGGAAAGGACAGGATTCATTCCGTGATAACGAAGTCCTCCTGAATGGCTTGCGGAAGGAATAAAGCCGCTTCCAAGAGTGCACATTTTTGCGAGAGGCGTAACCATACCGGTGTCACAGTAATCGTACGCAAATTTTCCTCTTGTTAAACTCGGACAGGACGCCGGCTCCACTGCAAGGAACTGATAATCTCTTTCCCCGCGGATTTTTTCTCCCATAAACGGGGAAATCAGGCCGCCCAGATTGGAACCGCCTCCCGCACAGCCGATGATCATATCCGGGACGATTCCGTATTTATCAAGCGCTGCCTTTGTTTCCAGTCCTATAACAGACTGATGAAGAAGTACCTGATTTAATACGCTTCCAAGCACATAACGGTAACCCGGATCTGCCCCTGCTGCCTCCACAGCCTCGGAAATGGCACAGCCAAGGCTTCCGCTTGTTCCCGGAAATTCTCTTAAAATTTTTCTTCCAACCTCTGTTGTCTCAGAGGGAGACGGAGTTACCTGCGCACCGTAAGTACGCATGACTTCACGGCGGAAAGGCTTCTGCTCATAAGAACATTTTACCATGTACACATGACATTCCAGTTCCAGATATGCACACGCCATAGAAAGCGCCGTTCCCCACTGTCCTGCTCCTGTCTCTGTTGTCACGCCCTTTAAGCCCTGCTTCTTTGCATAATACGCCTGGGCAATGGCAGAATTTAATTTATGGCTTCCGCTTGTATTATTTCCCTCGAATTTATAATAAATCTTTGCCGGGGTATCCAGCTTCTTTTCAAGACAGTAGGCGCGCACAAGAGGAGACGGGCGGTACATCTTATAAAAATCCCGTATTTCCTGCGGAATTTCAATATAAGGAGTGGTATCGTCAAGCTCCTGACGAACCAGTTCATCGCAGAAGACAACGCCAAGCTCCTCCGGTGTCATCGGCTTTTTTGTCTCTGGATTTAAGAGCGGCGCAGGCTTGTTCTTCATATCTGCCCGCAGATTATACCAGGCTTTCGGCATCTCGTTTTCTTCAAGGTAAATTTTGTAAGGTATTTCTTTTCCCATATGGCAAATCCCCCGTTATATCTGTTCTAATTTAAAAACTACCGGTCTGATCCCGTCTGTGCAGCAGATTATTTTTGTTTTTGGATTTTTGTACCACGTATTATCTACTTCTTTGCTCCCTGCAAGAACGCCGACTGAAGAATAAATATCCTGCCAGGCGTAGGGACAGAATCCTTCCGGCATTTTTGCCCCGCCCTCGTATATAAATTCCTCACCGACATTCAGTTCAGGGCAGGTACCGGCTGCCGCCCCGTCTGTCAGATATTTTTCTGCATAATCTTCATAAAATTCTTTTTTCAGTACCGTAATTTTTACTCTCATCTGATTCTGTCCTCTATACCTCTTCCTCATCTACATATTTCTGGATATTGGAGGCATTTACATATTTCTTCGTATGCTCCCCGTCTGTAATGACAAGAGTAGGCGCCTGCATAATTCCAAATGCCCTTGCCATATCCGGATTCTCTTCCGCGTCGATAATTTCCAGATTTTCGCCCTCAAGAATCTTTTTCGCCATGCGGCAGTTTGGACAGGTGCTTGTTGTGAAAAGATATTTATGTGTTTTTACAGGCTGGATCTTGACATCGTCTTCTGTCATGGTCACAACGCTTGTATGCACTTTTTTAAGCTGTGAATGAGCCACATCGTAAAGGGTTCTGTTTTTATACTCCTGGGCTTTTCCATCGTTCCAGTTCTGCACCGGACGGTAATATCCCGTAATTCTGCTGTAAACCTCTGCTTTTTTGCCGCATTTCGGGCAGGTAAAATGCTCGCCGCTGATATATCCGTGCTCCTGACATACGGAATAAGTAGGAGAGATTGTATAATAAGGAAGTCTGTAATTTTCCGCGATTTTCCGCACAAGAGCTGCCGCTGCCTTCCAGTCCGGAAGCTTTTCCCCTAAAAATCCGTGGAACACCGTTCCTGACGTGTATAAAGTCTGAAGCTCGTCCTGAATATCAAGGGCATCAAAAATATCGCTGGAAAATTCCACCGGAAGATGGGAGCTGTTTGTGTAATAAGGGGTATCTCCCTTGCTTCCTGCTGTGCGAATGTCCGGCCAGCGTTTTCTGTCATGCTTTGCAAGACGGTACGCGGTAGATTCCGCAGGCGTTGCCTCAAGGTTAAAAAGCTCGCCCTTATACTCTTCCTGATAATCAGAAAGCCGCTCTCTCATATGATTTAACACATCTTTTGTAAACTGCTGTGTTTTCGGGTCTGTCATATCACAGCCCAGCCAGCAGGCGTTTAACCCCGCCTCGTTCATTCCCACAAGACCGATGGTTGAAAAATGGTTGTCAAAACTTCCAAGATACCGTTTTGTGTAAGGATATAACCCTTCCTCAAGAAGACGTCCGATCACTTCTCTCTTTATATGGAGAGAACGCGCCGCTATATCCATCATATGATCGAGACGGTGGTAAAATTCCTCCGGTGTTTTTGAAAGATATGCAATCCTCGGCATATTGATGGTAACTACGCCAACAGAGCCCGTGCTTTCCCCGGAGCCAAAGAATCCGCCGCTTTTTTTGCGGAGCTCACGAAGGTCAAGGCGGAGGCGACAGCACATACTTCTGATGTCGCTTGGCTTCATATCGCTGTTAATATAGTTGGAAAAATACGGTGTTCCGTATTTTGCTGTCATTTCAAATAAAAGACGGTTATTTTCTGTGTCTGACCAGTCAAACTCTTTTGTGATGGAATAAGTGGGGATCGGGTACTGGAAGCCTCTTCCGTTTGCATCGCCCTCTATCATCGTCTCGATAAAGGCTTTATTTACCATATCCATCTCTTTTTTGCAGTCTTTATACTTAAAATCCATCTCTTTTCCGCCTACGATCGCCGGAAGCTCCGCCAGATCATCGGGAACCGTCCAGTCAAGGGTAATATTGGAAAACGGCGCCTGAGTTCCCCAGCGGCTCGGTGTGTTTACCCCGTAAATAAATGATTCGATACATTTTTTTACTTCCGGATAGGAAAGGTTATCTGCCTTAACAAACGGAGCGAGATACGTATCAAAGGAGGAAAATGCCTGGGCTCCTGCCCACTCGTTCTGCATGATCCCAAGGAAATTTACCATCTGGTTGCAAAGAACGCTCAAATGCTTTGCAGGAGAAGAGGTGATTTTTCCCTCGATACCGCCCAGTCCTTCTTTTATTAACTGCTTTAATGACCAGCCTGCACAGTAGCCTGTGAGCATAGAAAGGTCGTGAATGTGAATGTCCGCATTTCTGTGTGCTTCTGCGATTTCGTTGTCGTAAATCTCTGACAGCCAGTAATTGGCGGTCACTGCGCCGGAATTGCTTAAAATTAAGCCGCCTACAGAATAAGTGACTGTGGAATTTTCTTTTACACGCCAGTCTTCCACTTTTACATAGCTGTTGACGATTTCTTTGTAATCCAGAATCGTGGATTTCATGTTGCGGACTTTTTCCCGCTGTTTGCGGTACAGGATATACGCTTTCGCAACGTCTGAATATCCTGCCTGGATCAGCACGTTTTCCACACTGTCCTGAATATCCTCCACAGAAATTTTTTCGTCCTGAATTTTCCCCTGAAAATCTGAGGTCACACGAAGTCCAAGAAGTTCAATCATATCCTCACTGTAATGTTTCTCTTTTGCCTCAAAAGCTTTGTGAATCGCGGCTGTGATTTTTCCCATCTGAAAATCCGCAATTTCTCCATCTCTTTTTACTACCTGAAACATGGTAAGAAAGCCCCCATTCTTATATAAAAAACATATTTATTTCTGTCCATATCCTCTGTCAGATAAAGACGCTGTAGGATTATTGTAGCAGACTCCTTTCCCTCAGTCAACAGAAAAAACACCATATATTGTGGACTCATTTCATCAGAATCCCACTATATGGTGTTTCTTGTTCAGATTACGTATGCGTAAATTTCTTTTGGAACACGGGCAGTTACCGCGATTCCAGCCTCTGTGTACTCCTCGGAAAGAAGCTGCCCTCTCTCCCGGATCAACTGGATCTTCCCTGCTTCCTGATATGGAAAAACACGTTCCACATAAACCATTCCTTCTGAAAGCAGTTCCCCGAGAAGTTCCTTAAATTCTTCCAGTCCCTCTCCTGTTTTTGCAGAAATTTTGAGAGTGTGGTCCGCTTTTAAATCACGGATCTGCTCTGTTTCCGTTTTATCCTGTTTGTTAAAAAGAGTGATCACAGGTTTTCCCACAGCACCTAATTCCCGAAGGGTTTCATATACAATGTGCATCTGTTTTTCCGCCTGAGGATTGGAAGAATCCACTACGTGGATAATATAATCGGCGTATTTTGCCTCCTCAAGCGTACTTTTAAAGGCTTCCACAAGATGATGGGGAAGCTTTCTGATAAATCCTACGGTATCTGTGAGAAGAATCTGCTGCCCGTCGGAAAGCTCCAGAAGTCGTGTGGTCGGGTCAAGGGTTGCAAACAGCTTATCCTCTGATAAAACCTCAGCCCCTGTAAGCACATTTAAAAGCGTGGATTTTCCTGCATTTGTATATCCCACGATCGCGGCTGTTTTTAAATTTCCTTTTGCCCGTTTGCCGCGAATCAGTTCTCTGTGCTTCTCCACCTGCTTTAACTCTTCTTTTAAAGCGGAAATTCTGGTTCGAATAAGACGTCTGTCTGTTTCCAGTTTTTTCTCTCCCGGTCCTCTTGTGCCGATTCCTCCTCCAAGTCTTGAAAGAGACTCACGAAGCCCTACAAGGCGGGCGCTTCTGTAACGAAGCTGTGCAAGCTCCACCTGAATTTTACCTTCACTTGTCACTGCACGGCGTGCAAAAATATCAAGGATCAGAAGAGTTCTGTCCATTACCTTGCAGTCAAGCTCTCTCTCCAGATTATTAAGCTGTGCCGGAGAAAGCTCGTCGTCACAGATTACGCCGTTGGCGTCCATTGCAAGCACAAGCGAACGCACTTCCTCTATTTTTCCTTTTCCAATATAAGTGCCGGGGTGAACTGCCTCCCGGTTCTGTATAATCGTTCCCACCGTTTGCGCCCCTGCTGTTTTTGCAAGCTCGGAAAGCTCCTCTAAAGATTCCTCTGTGTCCTCCCCGTCGTTCATCTGAACGCCTACGAGAATAACCCTCTCTTCAATTTCTTTAAAATATTCCATCTATTTCTCCTTCAAAATGTCCTGTAGGGAGATTATAGCACATTCAGGCGGGTATTCAGAAACGCAAGCTCCTTCTGTGCAGTCTTATCATCCGGAAACATATCTACATATTCCTGCGCCTTCTGCTGTGCAGTCGCAAAATCCAGCTTTTTCTCATAAACTACAATTTCATTAAAGAGCAGACTCTGCATTTCCTCTGTAGTAGCGCTTGGAATGCCGCTGGAAATATTTGAAAGCGCAGAATCATAATCTCCTTCTGCTATATCGCAGAGCGCAAGACCATTGTAACCCTTTGCTCCGTTTTCCGCCTCGTTAATGTACTGCTGATACATTGCTCTCGCATTTTCTGTATCACCCTGCTCCGAATATACCATGCCAAGGAGGATCAGAGCCTCTGTACTTTTCTTATTGACAGCCTCTGTCAGCTCTTTCTGTGCATTTTCGTAATCTTCCATGTAATAGTAAACGCGTCCTCTGTCACAGTAATCCTGCGCACTCTTAGGCTCTGTCGTCAGAGCTGCTTCGAGATAACGTGTACCGTCCGCCTCCATATCCTTTTCCAGATATGCCTGATAAATTCGGATTGCCGTTTCATACGTAGAGTCCTCGCTGTATGCCTGCTCAAAATTTCCATCTGCCTCTGCATAAGAATCCATTGCAAGCGCTACTTTTCCCGTAAGAAAATACGTGTCTGCGTCCATAGAGTATTCTGCGGAAAGCGTCTGGCAGTCTGCCATTGCTTTCTCATACTGTCCCGCTTTTAAATAGGCTGCTGCTCTGTAGGAAAGTATATCCCTTTCCAGAGATTTTCCCACCTTCTCACAGCCGAGAGCATTTGTAAAATACGTGATCGCCTGCTCATACTCTCCCATGCGAAGGCTGGCAAGACCTGCCCCTCTGTATGACTCCGGAAGCTTCGTTTCATTTTGTATGCAGGTATTGTATCCCTCCAGAGCATACTGATAGCTTCCCTGCTCCAGATCTTTCCCTGCCTGTTCATATATTTTTCCATTTTCGCCACCGCAGCCTGCAAACAGAACCATTCCTGCACATACAGCCAGGACAGCCGCCATTTTTCTTTTTTGTCTCTTTCTGGTATCCATACTTTTCCTTTAAATTAAATTATTCTACAACAAGCCCCTGGGCTTCCATTACTTTTATTACATTTTCTACGTGTTCCCGGCAAATCTCGTCTGTTTTTGCCTCCACCATGACACGGATAAGAGGTTCTGTTCCGCTTTCTCTCACAAGAATACGACCGTCCTCTCCAAGCGCTTCGGCTGCTGCTTCCACGGCTTTTACAACCTCCGGATTTTCTCTCGCAGTCTTTTTATCTGCCACACGGACATTTCGAAGGAGCTGCGGATATACCTTCATTTCTTTTGCGAGATCGCAAAGTGTCGCCTTTTTCTCCACACACGCTTCCATGATCATAAGAGAAGTCAGGATTCCGTCACCTGTCTGTGCATAGCGGCTGAAAATCACATGACCGGACTGCTCTCCGCCGATGCTGTAGCCGTTTTCCATCATATTTTCCGCCACGTACTTATCGCCTACTGCTGTCTGCTCATAGGAAATCCCTTCTCTTTCCAGAGATTTATAAAGTCCCATGTTTGACATTACAGTTGTGACAACGGTATTTCCCTTTAATTTCCCCTGCTCTTTTAAGTATTTTCCGCAGACATATAAAATCTTGTCTCCGTCAACTACATTTCCTCTGTGGTCCACTGCGATACAGCGGTCTGCATCTCCATCATAAGCAAAACCTATATCAAGACCTTTTTCTACCACAAAACGCTGAAGCTCCTCGATATGGGTGGAACCGCAGCCTTTGTTAATGTTTGTTCCGTCCGGATCGTTGTGGATCACATAAGTTTTTGCCTGAAGAGCCTCAAACACACTTTTTGCAATAGCAGAAGAAGAACCGTTGGAGCAGTCAAGACCAACCCGCATTTTCTTGAAATCACGGCTTGGAATGGAAATCAGATAACCGATATAGCGGTTTCTTCCGGAAGCAAAGTCCACTGTCCTTCCGATCTCTTCTCTTGCAGCAAGCGGAAGTTCCTCAATTTCTCCGTCAAGATATGCCTCAATTCTCTCTTCAATTTCTTTCTCAATCTTCTGTCCGTTTCCGTTGAGAAGTTTGATTCCATTGTCGTAAAATGGATTGTGGCTTGCTGAAATCATAATTCCGCAGTCGAAATCTTCTGTACGTACTGCATAAGAAACACTTGGCGTTGTCGTTACGTGAAGAAGGTAAACGTCTGCTCCTGACGCAGTAAGACCTGCAACAAGCGCATACTCAAACATATAGCTGCTTCTTCTTGTATCTTTGCCGATCACAATTTTTGCCTTATGATCTCTTCCATAATACCATCCTACATAACGACCCACTTTAAAAGCATGATCTACGGTAAGCTGCACATTTGCTTCTCCACGGAAGCCGTCTGTTCCAAAATATTTTCCCATAATAATTTCTCCCTCGCTTGAAAATTCAATTTTTATTTCAAAGCCATATTACCACACTTGAGAGAATTTGTCACATCATTCTTTTTTTTTGCACAATATTTTCCAATGCCAGGGTCAAAAGGCCATAAACCACGATATGTTTGCATATAAGTGGTTTTATGCCTTTATGACCCGCCCCGAGATGAGCATAAAAGTGGAGCGCAAGCTTCACGATATGCGAATATCGGGCAGAATTGTGAAAGCACGAAGTGCGGAACAATTCGTCTGGCATCTTTGAGCACATACCTCATTTTTCTTTATTCGTATAAACCGTCCGGATATACGTCTGCCTCTGTCAGCGCGCGGAACGCCGCCATCACAGTCTCTTTGTCCTCCTGGTAAGTCACGCCAAACCATTCGTCTTTTGTCTCCAGTACGTCTACCTGGGCTCTTCCGGACTGGATCAGACGATCCACAAGCTCCGGAAGAAGGTATTCTTTCTTAATATCTCCCGGCTCGATTCCTGCCAGAAACTCTTTGAATCCAGCTTCCAGAGTTTCCATAAACGCAGGTGTCAGTCCCCACATATTCATAGATACAAGGCTTTTTGTGTCGAGAACCCGAGAAGTTCCGTCTTCCCTACGCTCTTCTGCACCTGTTTCCGTCTTATATATATTATGTGTCTCTGCCACGCCTGTAAGCTGTCCGTTCTCAATATGGCAGATTCCTCTTGTCACGCTTCCATTGTCGCTCAGTGTGTTTCCAAGGCGGAACCCAGCCATACAAATATGAAGCTTTCCATCTTCCGGCTGCTCGCTCACAAGATAATCATGTACTTTTACATATGCTTCTTTTCCGTAATAATCATCTGCGTTGATTACTGCAAACGGCTCGTCGAGAACTTTTTTTGCTGCCAGAACTGCATGACCGGTTCCCCACGGTTTTGTACGTCCGTCCGGCACAGAAAATCCCTCCGGAATATCTTCCATATCCTGGAACGCATATGCCACTTCTGTGATCTTCTCGATTCTTTCTCCGATCACTTTACGGAACTCCTCCTCAATATCCTTGCGGATAATGAAAACAACTTTGTTAAAACCTGCCTCCAGAGCATCACGAATAGAATAATCCATGATGATTTCACCTTTTGGACCTACAGGTGCAAGCTGCTTGATCCCCTTTCCGAAACGGGTTCCCATTCCCGCAGCCATGATAACAAGTGCTGTTTTTTTCATTTTCATTTCTTCCTTTCTGTCTTCATTAGCTCCTATGATACTATATGTATTTATAAACTTCAACTGAAAATTCCCTTAGAAAAGTTCGGTATAAATGAAAATATGCTTCTTATTTAATAAAATCCGCCGGATTTTCGAATACGCGCTGCGCCGCGATAGCTGCTGCTCCTACAAGAATCGGATTTTCCGGTATTTCGTTTAGCTCTACCTGAAGATTATCCCAGATGATCGGACGGACACGCTCTCTGATTTTGCTTTTGATTTTCGTCAGCATGTATTCCCCTCCGATTTCCGCAAGGCTGTCTCCTATGATCACAAGTTCCGGATTCAGCTGATTAATCACATTTATAATACCCACAGACAGATATTCGCACATCTTATCAAACTCTTCCTTTACAAGACAGTCTCCTCTTTTCATTGCCTCTTTTAAAATATCCTGTGTCAGAAATCCTCTTTTTTCATAGGATTCCCGAACCCAGGATTCCTCTCCTGCTGCCAGACGTGCGCGTATATTTTTCTTAAAGACAAGCATGGAACAGTACATTTCCAGACACCCGTAATTCCCGCATTCGCACCGCGGTCCGCAGTAATCAATGGTCGTATGACCAATCTCTCCTGCAATTCCCAGAGAACCCTTTAAAAGCACTCCATTTGAGATAATCCCGCACCCGATTCCCTGTCCTGCTACAATATACGCCATATCTTTTCTGGAAAGTCTCTTTTCATAATTCCACAGCTGGGCAAAAGCTCCGGCGTTTGCGTCATTTTCAATATAAACAGGAATATTAAAATCCTTCTGCAAAAGAGAGCTGACAGGGCTTCCGTCCCAACCGACCAGATTTGTGACAAATACAACCTCGTCCCCGTCGATTTTATATGGCCCCGGCACTGCAACTCCGACAGCCAGTGTCTGAAATTCCTGCTGATGTGCATCTATCATATGACGGATTTCCGTTTTGATCCTTTTTATACTTTCCGATACAGAATCTGTTTCTTCCATTTTAAAGTATCTCGTCTCATGTATTTCTCCGGAAAGTCCAATCAGACTCACTCCAAAATACTCCCTTGTAACCATCACGCCTGCAACACCAAATTTTTCTCCGTTGATTCGGATTCCGATGGATCTGCGGCCCTTGTCTCCGCTTAAAAGCCCGTCTTCCACCACGATCCCAAGCTCGATTAATTCTTTTACAATGTTGGTGATCGTAGCTCTCTGCAGACCGGAAAGCTTTGCGATCTCTGCTCTTGATGCAAGCTTTTCCTGGCGCACAAGCCTTAATACAAGAGTACGGTTAATTTTCTGCTGTTTTTCCTGATTGATACTCTTTTCTGCGTAAGTAAGTAATCATCCGTATCTGTTTTTTCATTTTTTATTCTGCTACAATCTCCTTAAAACTCAGGAGGTATTCTATACACTATGAACAAAGAAGAAAAAGCAAAACTCTGGGCTGACCGTATCCAGCAATACAAAACCAGTGGACAAACGTGTAAACAATGGTGTGCAGAAAACGATATCCCTTTATCTACGATGGGATACTGGACCCGCAGACTTGCTAAAGAAGATCCGGCATCTGAACCTGAACAGGATCTGGTCTTTGCCAGACTGCCATCTGAACAGGAAGCTGCCAGAAAGCTTCTCTCTGAAGAAACTGCACCGGTGCGTATTTTTGTCTCAGACAGTATCCGTATTGAAATATCTGATTCCTGCAGACCGGAACTGATGGAATCCATACTGGGATTCCTGCAGTGCCATGCTTGACCTGGCAGGAGGAACAACGGTATATCTTGCCTGCGGAGTCACTGATCTGAGAAAAAGTTACAATGGTCTGGCTGCCATCATCAAATTAAAATTTCACCTCGACCCATACTCACGCTGCATGTTTGCGTTCTGCAACCGTCGGCGTACTTCTATAAAGATCCTCCAATGGGACGGATCCGGATTCTGGATCCTGATGAAACGGCTCGACCGTAATGCCTTCCACTGGCCGGATACTCCGGACGAACTCCGCCAGGTGACTCTGAAAGAGATCCACTGGCTGTGTGACGGACTATCCTTAAATCCCAGAGGTGCATTTGAGGAACACCATCCAAAGATCATTCTGTAAGCATACGACAGCGGAGCTGTCAATCCCGTAAAAATCATGAAAAATACGACATCTTCCTGCATATTTCCTATATCCGGAAACGCAGTTTTCCATAGGAAAACAGCTGGGATCATGGTATACTTTTGATAATGATAAAAGCCGGGAGGACAGGACATGGAACCGATCTTTACAGATAAACAGCTGAATAACATGAGCCGTGAAGATCTGATCTCATTGATGAAGATCGTACAGGAACAGACAAAGAAGAAGGATACGGAGATCCAGCTGCTGAAGGATAAACAGAAGGAACTCGAATTCTTAAATGCCATGCTCTCTGACCGTCTTACCCTTGCACAGAGGAAACAGTTTGGTGCATCCAGTGAAAAGTATGCCGAAGGCTATGAACAGATGAACCTGTTCAATGAGGCAGAAGCCAGTGCGGATGCGGAAACAGAAGAGCTGTTTGAAGAGATCCGGCCATCCTCTTATAAACGTAAAAAGAGAAAAGGAAAGAGGGAAGAAGATCTTTCCAATTTTGAGACTGTTGAGACCAGGACCTATAAACTGGAAGGGGAAGCCCGTTACTGCCCGGAATGCGGAAAAAAATACAGCGTAGTAACAAAGGAAACCGTAAAACGCCTGCGTTTTGTACCTGCAAAGTTTGAGGTTGAAGAAGAGATCACTTATGTATACAGCTGTCCGAAATGCGGGGCCATGAAACGTCCGGAAAAAGAACCTTCCCTGATCCGTGGAAGTATCGCTACGCCTTCCCTTGTCGCCGGTATCATGAACGCTAAATATGTAAATGGGATGCCTCTGGCACGCCAGGAAAGAGAGTTTGCCAGATATGATCTTGATCTTTCCACAAAGACTATGGCAAACTGGATCATAAACTGTGCAGACAGATACCTGAAACCACTGTATCAGCTGATGAAAGAAGAACTTCTGGAAAGCAGATATATCCATTGTGATGAAAGCCGTATCCAGGTACTTGGAGAACCAGAGCAGAAAGGTACGACCCAGAACTGGATGTGGGTATACCTCACGGATGAGTTCAGTGGCTCCCCGCAGATGGTACTCTTCGATTATGAAAGGACCCGTGCGGGATATCATCCTGTAAACTTTTTAGGGAACAGGTTTCATGGGTATCTGACCTGTGATGGATATCAGGCTTATCACAGTTTAGGAGAAGGTATCATAATAAGCGGATGCCTTACCCATGCAAGACGGCGCTTTGATGCAGCCCTCACAGCATTGAAAAAAGACTTCACAAAAGAACAGCTGAAAGAGACAGTTGCATATCAGGCAATGTCAAGGATCGGGATTCTCTATAAGATTGAGGAGATGCTCCATGACAAAACACCGGAAGAAAAATATGAGGAGCGCCAGAAACAGTCCCGTCCGGTTATGGATGCCATGTTTGAATGGCTGCATACGATGGAAGATTCTGTAGACAGGTCTTCCCTTATTGGTGATGCCATTTTGTATACGCTTAATCAGGAAGTATATCTGAGACGGTATCTGGAAGATGGACATCTCAGCATAGACAACAACAGTGCAGAACGTGCATTGAAAAACTTTGCAGTAGGACGCCGCAACTGGCTGTTTGCCAAAAGTGTACGGGGAGCAGATGCCAGTGCCATTGTTTACAGCATTACAGAAACGGCACTTCTGAACCATCTGAAACCATACGCATATCTGACTTATATATTGGATGAACTCAGAAAAATGGGGGCTTTTCCTAAAGAGGAAGAATTAAAGAAACTGCTTCCATGGTCAGAGAATCTTCCGGAATACTGCCGTACTAAACTAAAAAAATAATAATAAGCCATCTGATAGAGAATCTGGCAGACAGCCAGGAGCAGTATCAGATGGCTTTTATAAAATGTCAATATACGAATGATTACCTACTTACTTTTCTGCTGCCATTAAACTCCCCCCTATTTACAAACAGGGCGCTGTACATCTGTACAGCACCCTGTCATCATCTTTTATTTCATTTCCAATCCTGTCTGAGTAGATGGATTTGTTTCCACCAGCGCATTCTTGTATAACATATAGTAAGCTGCCGCAGACCAGGAGAAATTCTTAGTATGAAGTCCCTCTCCTGTAACCGGATTGTAATTTTCCTGAATTGCCGCGTCACCCAGAAGGCCTTCCGCTCCATCGAACAGTTTATAAGCAAGCTCTTTTGCTTCCTCTTCGTATCCGTAATTCTGGAGCGCTTCTACACCGTACAGCGCCTGATCCAGCCATACAGGACCTCTCCAGTAACGATATGGATTAAACTTGTCATTGTCAAAAGATGCGGTTGGCATCGGAACTCTCAGGTTGAATTTTTCTTCGTCCATCATATTGTCCTTTACCTTCTCCGCTCTGTCTGCAGGAGCCAGCTTTGCCCAAAGAGGAAGCCAGCCTTCTGTTCCCTTACCTCTGTTTGTAAGGATTTTCTTCTCAGAACCGTCCTCGTTGATCTGCAGATCATAATAGAAACCTGTTTCCTCATCCCACATATTTGTGTTGATATAGTCTGCAAGTTCGGCTGCTTCTTCTTCATATTTTGCAGCATCTTCTGTCTTTCCAAGTTCTTCTGCTATAGATTTCAGGAAACCTTTTTCTGCATAAAGCATCGCATTCAAATCGACAGATTCCTGATTCAGAGAATATCCAACTACTTCGCCTTCTGCATTCTCATTTTCATATACAAGTACGCCTACATCATCTGGTCCGTTTCCTTCCTGATCAAAGCGTGTTGCGTTATCCATGCCGCTTTCCCATGCTGCCGCCTCAATGATGTTTTCTACATTTAATAACGGTTTTCCATTTTCATCTTTCAGGATATTTCCATCTTCGTCTTTCTGATAATGTGCGTCGTCAACCATGCCGCCGTATTCCGCAACACCATTGTGGTCTGTATCACGGTTAGTATACCACCAATCGTGATATGCCGTCAACTTAGGATACATTTCCTCAAGAAATTCTTTATCTCCGCCTTCCTGATATACTTTCCATACGCCCCATGCTGCAAGAGGAGGTTTTGAATTTCTGAAGTTTTCAGAACCTTCTTTATAAGTAAAGCAGTCAAAAATTGTTCCTGCGTCCTGCGGACGTACCGGATCATCTTCCTGGATCTGGTAGTCAAACATACAACGGATTCCATCTGCTGCAAGCTGAGGATCAAACTCTGCAATACCTGCTGCATTTTTCCATGTATCCCAGCCCCATACGCCATTAAACCACATATAGGACATAGATGGAGTCAGACCACTGTGTTTATATTTTCCTGCCGGACTCTTCCAGTTTGTGATCAGCGTTTCCATAGCTTTTACAGTCGCATTTTTATATGGCTTCGGAACATCATCTTCTTTATCAAATGTTTTATCTAAATATTCCTGCCATCTTGTACGGTTTTCTTCAAACGCTTTCTCCGGCTCCGTAAACAGCCCTTCCACTACTTTTGACTCTTCTGCTGCCTCGTCTGCTGTAAAAGTATAGCTTTCTGCTGTATAGGTGACATATGGTGTTCCCTTTTCCACAGTTACAGGCTCGTTTAATCTGGAAACATAACTCATTTTATCTTCTGCAATTTCTGTTGTTACTTCCTCACTGTGACGGATTGTATACTTTGTCTCCTCCGTTGTTGTCCAGGCGTCAGAATATTCCGTAAAGCCTACCTGTACTCCATTTTCACAGTCTTCAAATGTGGCATTTGTCGGATAAGCGTCATCTCCGATATTATTATGGTCAAAAACCTTTCCGTCCCACGCTACATCAAGAACCAGCGGCTCATCTGAATAATTCTCGATTGTTGTGCGGACATAATTTGTTCTTCCGCTCGCAAAGATCAGTTCCAGGGTTACTTTGTACTCATCACGTTCTTCATAATACTGCATTAATTTTCCCGGATAGTATGCCGTGTAGGTTCTTGCATCTGTAAGGTCAATCTCTTCCCCGTCTGCTTTTTTCAGTTTCAGACGACTAATGCAGTCTGATAAATTCATTCCTATATCCTGACCGATAATATGCGGACCTGCAAATCCTCCATATGTATCTACATCATCTAATGTGTGAAGATGATACCCATGCCATGCACCCATATCGGAGAAAATATTGAATTTATCTGTCTCATAGTATCCGTAAGCAGTTTCGTCCAATCTTGCTGTTACGTCCAGCACATTTGCAAAGTCTTCCTGTGTGTAAAGGGATTCCGCCTGAACATTTACGCTTCCCATCATTCCTGCTGTCATGCAGGCAACCATAAGAAGGCTGATTTTTTTATATACTTTTTTCCTCATACCTGTCACCTTGTTATCCATTGTTTTTTGTTACGTACTAAATAATCGATTATTAGTTTATTATGTTTATTTGTCAATTAAATTAACAAATCTATAGTTAGTATATGACTCATATTTGTCATTGTCAACACCCTGTGTTTTTTTCGTCATTATAGTCATATTTGACAGTGGATTTTTGTGCAGTTTTTACAAGACAACATATATAAATTGCAAAGACGACAAATATAAAAAACATAACTGTAGTGGATTTAGAAAATTTTCAAACGCATTGGCTTAAATATGGGACTATCACATCATAGCGCAGCCAATGGCTGCAATCAAATAAAAA
>URHH01000018.1 GCA_900547615.1 uncultured Blautia sp.
GGTCTGAAGATATCCTCTTCCGGTACATTGTGCATACAAACAGGAATTCTCAGCATAGATGCCATTGTGATCAGGTCAGCACCGATGTGTCCGTAAGAGATTGCACCGTGGTTTGCACCCCAGTTGTTCATTACGTCGTAAGCAGTCTTGAATGCGCCTTCGCCTGTACATCTTGGTGCGAACCATGTACATGGCCATGTGTAGTCTGTACGTTTCCACAGTTTATCAGAAACTTCTTCCGGAAGGTTTACTGTCCATCCTTCAGCAATCTGAAGAACCGGTCCTAATCCTTTTACAAGGTTCAGACGAATCATAGTAGCAGGCATCTCAGCTCTTGTAACAAATCTGGAAGAGAATCCGCCGCCACGGAAGTATCCGTTGTCTGCTGCGTTCCATGTTGTAGCGTCCATGATCGCTTTCTGGTCTTCCTCTGTTACATTCCACCATTCTTTCATTACGCCGTTGCCGTTTTCGTCTTTTGCTTCGCCGCAGGCGTCAAGGCAACATGCGCCGGAGTTGATAAGGTGGATAAATCCGCCGTTCTCTTTTGCAACGCCTTCCAGGTCATATCCTGTTGCTTTCTTAACAGCTTCCGGGCTCCAGTATGTACGAACGTCTGCAAACATCTGCGCACGGTTTGTAAGAAGTTTCATGAACATCATTCCAAGACCGTTTAATACGTCGTTCTCTGTTGCAAGGATGTATGGCTCTCTTGCGCCATTCCAGTCAAAGGAAGTATTTAAAACTGCCTCTGCAAAGTCACCGTTCGGATAGAAGTCTGTCCACTGTCTCTGTCCCTGGAAACCTGCTGCAAGTGCGTTATGTCCGATTGCTTCCTCAGAGAATTTCGGGTCAAGATTATCGCAGCCGTTCATCAGCTCTTTGATGATAACTGCCATTTTAACTACAAACTCAAACTGCTCTTCTTTTTTCTCCGGGCTCATCTGTAATTCTTCCGGGTTCTTGTCGAAGCCGATCTTACATGTCTCTTTTGCCCATTTCAGAGCTTTTTCAAACTCTTCGTGATCATAGATGCCCTCTGTCATACGACGGATAATTTCTACCTCGTCAACAGATTCTACACGCATTCCAAGGTAGGATTCGATAAAGTCGGAATCAATGATAGATCCGCCGATACCCATGCAGATAGAACCGATCTGTAAGTAGGATTTGCCTCTCATGGAAGCTGCTGCAACTGCTGCGCGGCCGAATCTTAACAGTTTTTCCTGAACGTCTTCCGGAATAGATGTATCGTCTGCTTCGCAAACGTCATGTCCGTAGATACCGAATGCAGGAAGACCTTTCTGTGCGTGTGTTGCAAGAACAGATGCAAGGTATACAGCACCAGGTCTTTCTGTTCCGTTGAATCCCCATACATCATTGATTAAAGTTTTGATCGTCGGTGGATCCATATCCATTGTCTCGGAACCGTAGCACCAGCAAGGTGTAACAGTTACTGTAATATCAACGCCTTCTCTGCGGAATTTTTCTGCACATGCTGCAGATTCTCCAACACGTCCGATTGTTGTATCTGCGATAACAACTTTTACCGGCTCTCCGTTGGAATATCTTAAATTGTCTTCAAACAGTTTTGCAGCGGATTTCGCCATATTCATTGTCTGCTCTTCCAGAGAACCTCTTACGTCAAGAACGCCTCTTCTTCCGTCGATTGTTGGACGGATACCAATTACAGGATAGCCACCGATTAATCTGCTTTTTGCCATAATGAATTACCTCCATTTATTAAGCTCAATGTCTTTGTGAGAGAAGTTTTCCTGTATGAAAGCCGCAGGAAGCCCGCTCCCGTTTCTTATGTAGTTATTATACATTTGCCTTTTTGAAATTACTTGTGCTATAATAGCAAATAATAGTACAATATTCACTTTTTTGTATTTTTTTGGAAAGGAGACTTTTTCCATGCACGATCTGGGACAAAATGAGGACCGCTTAAGAGGCACTTACGGCTTTCCCTTTGAGTTTCATCACATCGACAGCAGCCATCCGCGCTACATTATGTCGTATCACTGGCATGTGGAATATGAAATCATGCGGGTTCTCGAAGGAACTCTCACTGTTACTTTAGACGAAAAAAGCTTCACGGCAAAAGCCGGAGATATAATTTTTGTACATAGCGGAATCCTCCATTCCGGTATTCCGGAAAAATGTGTCTATGAATGTCTCGTTTTTGACATGAACGCATTTTTAAAAACAGGCTCCGTCTGTTCTGAATATATCCAGAGAATTGTCCATCAGGATATTATGATCTATCATCACTTTACTGCAGCACAAAAAGAAATCATACGGGCAGCAAACACCATTTTCCAGGCTTTCCAGAAGAAAAAGGAAGGATATGAGCTCACTGTCTTTGGACAATTTTACCACTTTTTCGGTCTTATTTTTGGTAAACATTACTATTTTGAGAGTCTCCCAAAAGCAAGGCGGGATTATAAGAGGATCCTTCAGCTCAAACAGGTAGTAGAATTTATTGAAAAAAATTACACCTCCCCCATTACCCTGCAGCAGCTCTCCGCCTCTGTATCCATGTCTCCCAAATATTTCTGCCGCTTTTTCTCGGAGATGACACACCAGACGCCTATGGACTATTTAAACAGGCAGAGAATTGAGCAGGCGTGCTACCAGCTTTCCACAACAGACGATTCCATCACGGAAATCGCATACAGAAACGGTTTTAATGATTTAAGTTACTTTATCCGCACCTTCCGGAAATATAAGGGTATTACCCCCGGAAAATACAGAAAACCAGGTGCATCACACCCGGTTTCCTGAATATCTTTTTCTTATATAAACATAAATCTCTCCCAAAAGAAAAATACACCAGAAGACAGCGCCAAGCACCATTCCTTCCTTCATTCCCGGAACAACAAATGTAAGGGAATAGTTATGAACTCCTTCTTTCATGGAACAGGCTGCAAATCCCAGATCTCCACGGAAAAGCTCCTGTTCCTTTCCGTCAACTGTCAAATGCCATCCCTTTTCATAAGGTATCATAAACATAACATATCCGTCTGTTTTGCAGACAGCCTGTCCTTCGATGTGGGATTCGTCTGAAGTAATTTCCTGCAAAACCATTCCCGTATCCTGTTTCCCCATCTTTTTCACTTCCAATATATCGGAAATGTCCGCTCCGTCCTCTGTGGTAAGCACATTTTCAAGCAGAACGTCCCTTGTCTCTTCGGAATACAGCTTTTTAAAACTTTCCTCCGATATGGCGTCTGAAAAGAATTTTGCCGTAAAGGCAGGCTCTGTGTTTTTATAAAGATAAATATCTCCGAACTGCTCCAGTTTTTCATATTTGGACGGATCAAGATTTCCATCTCTTGAAAGGAGATAACGGATTCCCAAAAAGGCAGCCAGCTTATTATCTTCCGCACAGTCTGCAAAACTGTAATGATTATGGTCCATTGCGTATAGCTCCGGACAGCAGGTATCTATAAACTCCTTCAGATTTTGATTTAAAACCGAATTATACGAACTGACCCCGTAATATCCCTGCGCCTGCGCGTCCATGCACCAGGTACCGGAAACAAAATCTTTTTCCAGGCGGTAAAAATCTTTATCATGCTCTCCCAGATAATTCAGAGCGTCCCGGATATTCGGATTATACAACGCTCCGAAAAATCCCTGAGGGATCTCCCGTTCTGCTTTTTCTGTCCGAAGAGGGTCTTTTGAATTTCTTTCTCTCTCATAAGCAGCCTGTTGTGCCGGTATTTTCTCTTTCGGGGTATCCGATTTCAAGATACAGATCCGTTCTTCGTAACAGGCGCGTCCATCAGAAGTTACATTTACAAATAAAAGGACGAGAAGAACTGCCATCACAGAATTCCGGTATCTGCCGCCCTTCGTACAGTATGCTACGCAGACAGCCATACCCATTCCAGTTGCACATAGTATAAAGGCATTTAACTTATGCTCCGGAAAAAGGCTCTGCTTATATCCCACTGCATATACAAAAATCATCACAACCGAAAATCCGATAATCAAAAGAAGCGGAATTTTTCCCTGACCTTTTATGTAATCCCAGATCCAGGCAAAGCTCAGCAGGAAAAACGGAATCAGTACAAAGGTGTAACGGTTTGTTATATCAGAAAATCCGTTAAATATGAAACCGCCAATCTCTACTGTAACGCAAAGTGTAATAAGGACGGCGCCACTGTACACCGCAGCCTTCATTCTTTTAGCAGCCCCGGATTTCCAGAACACACAAAGAAACGCTATATTTAAAAGAACTGCAAGTGTGGAGCAGAAAAAAATCGGGTCTTCATAATAATTAAAATAAGATTCAAACCATTCGTCCTTTTTTGCAAAGGTCATCTGCAGATTCGAGGAAAAGAGACGCATAAGCACAGATTCATAAAACTTTTCCGGATAAAAAGCGAGAAAGCGTTTTATGGATTCCAAAAGCCCACTGTCTCCCGTCCCCACTCTCGAAGATACATTTAAAAGAAATTCAGAGAGCGGAAGAAAGATCCCCATGCTCATTCCAAGCCCCAGGATAATCCGCCAGCAGCCTCCGAGGAATTTAAAAATCCGCTCTTTCCATTTTTTCCCCTCTTCCATAAAAACGCGAAAAAGAAGATAAAGACCGAGAGCCGCCAGACACATGTAACTGAAATATGCACTGTAAATTCCTGTAAGAAAGACAGCAAGAGGAAAAATCACCTTCCCTTTTCTGTTCTGTATATACTTTTCGCAGCCCAGAAGAAGAAGGGGAAAATATACAACTGCCGTGCCAAACTGATAATGCTGCCCCCATACAAGAAGGTAGCCGTTTAATCCGTAGGCGAAGGAAGCCGCAAGCTTTGCCTGTCTCCCAAAGGAAAAACAGGAAAGATAGTGATAAAAAATATAGCCTGCTGCCAGAACCTTCAGCACCTGGATCCACGAAAGGACAAAAAGCATTTTATCCGGTCCCAGGATCACGCCAGCCCCCACAGTCAGGAGAAACGCAGGGTCAAACGGCTCCAGTTTAAAATAATTTACTCCAAACCCATGCGTCATATCCCACCAGGAAAAGGTTCCTTCCCTTATATGGTTTACCACACTTGTATACTGCATGACGTAGAGCTGCAGGGTATCTCCTCCCACATCATTAAATACCATAAGCTCGTTTCCGAAAAGATACCTCCAGAAAATAAAAAGACAGCTCATAAACAAAGCTGCCAGTAACAGCAGCCTTGTCTTTCTCTCCGGATTTATATTATT
Source organism: uncultured Blautia sp. (assembly GCA_900547615.1). GTDB lineage: Bacteria > Bacillota > Clostridia > Lachnospirales > Lachnospiraceae > Blautia_A. The sequence goes on from URHH01000018.1 coordinate 5,224, forward strand.
TTTAATCTGTTTCATTTTCAAACCTCTTGCTTATAACCTTTTCAGGGAAAAATCCTGACTCTTTAACGTAAGGTTGGGATTATAATAGGGATCCGGTTTTGCAAAAATCTCCGGCCAGTGACCTTCCAGGGTTGCGATCTCTCTTGCAAACCGCTCCCTCTTTTCCGGCGTGTCCTCAAGCCCTCTTGACTTTGACTCGTAGTGATACAGCTCCACATAAGGATTGTATACCACAAGATACCCTGCGTCCCTCACTTTCAGACAAAAGTCAATATCATTAAAAGCAACGGCAAGGTCTGTGCTTAATCCGCCCACCTTATCAAAGGCTTCTTTTTTCACCATCATACAGGCTGCCGTCACTGCGCTGTAATTCTGGGCGCAGATAATCCTGTGACAGTACCCTGTATTTCCGCGGGGCTGCTGTACAAAACAGTGTCCTGCAATTCCGCCAAATCCAAGAACAACACCTGCATGCTGCACCGTATCGTCCTCATAATAAAGCCGCGCTCCCACAATTCCCACATCAGGTCTCATACAGTAGCCCAGAAGCTCTTCCAGCCAGTCCTCATTGATAACCTCCGTATCATTGTTGAGGAGGAGAATGTACTCGCCCTTCGCATAAGAAGCGCCGAAATTATTGATCTCTGAATAATTAAAGGGACCGTCCCAGTAAACCATATGAACCTTCGGATTTTTCTTTTCCAGCTCTTTATAATAGGAAAAGGTTCTCTCCTCCGTACTGTTGTTTTCCACAACAATGTACTCAAAATTCCGATACGTGGATTTCTCTTCCACAGAGGAAATACACCGTTCCAGATCCTCGATATGGTCTTTATTCGGAATGATAATGGAAATCAGCGGATCATGATCACGAATATATCTCGTTCTGTAAAGTCCAAGATACTCGCCCTTATAGACCTCTGCTTTTATGCCGATTCTCTCAAAATGCGCTTCAATGGCTCTCTTGCCCGCATCAAAAGCATACATCTTGCTCTCCGGATTTTCTGCTGTGGAATCCTCATGACATCTCCAGTGATACAGAATTTTAGGAATGTGATAAATATGCTCCGCTTCTTCCACACACCGGAAAATAAAGTCATAATCCTGGGCTCCGTCAAATTCCGGACGAAGAAGACCGACTTTATCGATCAGTTCCTTTTTCGCTACAAACAAATGACAGATATAATTCACTGTACAAAGCAGGTCAAGATTGAAATCCGGCTTAAAATGCGGCATAAAGAAACGATTGCCCTTCATGCTCATTTTATCCTCATCTGAATACAGAACGTCTGTATCCGGATTTTCATTTAATGCCTTCACACATTCATAGAGCGCGTGTGCACACAGCACATCGTCATGGTCTGCAAACGCAATGAAATCTCCCGTTGCCGCCTCCATTGCCGCGTTTGTATTCTGGGCAATACGAAGAGGCTCCTCATTGTAAATCACCTTAATTCTGCTGTCGGACGCCTCCATCTTCTCTAAAAGAGCGGAAATCGGAGAATGCTTTCCGCTGCCATCAGAAAGACAAAGCTCCCAGTTTGTATAAGTCTGTGCTTTTACAGAATCTACGAGCTGTTTTAAATACTCCTCTTTTGTCTTATAAAGCGGAACAACAATGCTGATTTTCGGCGCATAGTCAAAAACTGCCTTTCTCTGTCCGGAAAGCTCTCCCTCTGTGGGAAGATGCTTCGGAAGCCAGTCGCTGTAATCTACCGGGCGGTTTGTGCGCTCAGAAAGTTTTCTTGCCGCTTTTACAATAAGCGCCTTCACCCCGTTCGCCCTCATATAATCAAGCGCTTTTTTTCTGTATTTTTCTGTTTTTCCAAGAAAAACCTCTTTTGTTCCAAGACCTACTTTATGGACGGATTTGCTTCCGTCCTCCTGTCGCATAACAAGATAAAGAAATTTTCCGGAAAGTCCGTCTGCCTCCACATAAAATCCCGGTTTCCCGTCAATCAGGCACTCCCGAAACATTCCTTCCACGTCCATGCGGGCGTTTCTCTGAACAGGCACGGAAAGAGGATTTTTATTTTCGTCAAAGAGACGGATCTGCACATGGGAAGCGCCTGCTGCCCACCCTCTTAAAACAAGAGAATGATTTTTTCTGTTTACCCGTTCTTCCTCTATATAAAACTGAGGCTTTCCTCTTTTCTTTAAAAGAACAGAAGCCTTGATATGAAACCATTCCAGACGCTCCTTCTCAAAAACAGCATACGCCTTTAACATCTTGTACCCGGAAAGCTCCTCCGGAAGTTCTATAAGAGCCTCTACTCTCTGTCCTCCCAAAAGCTCTCCGTCCTGAAAACGCTCTACTGCGCTTTTCGCAACACACTGCTCTGTGGAAACAGAAAGCTTCTTATTGTCAAGAAATGCCTCTATGGTATATTTTTCAGGAATCACTCCCTGTATCAGATATTTGCACCTGTCGTTTAAGAAAAAGCGTTCTTTTTCCACTACCAGCAACTGATTTCTCATGCTTTCCTTCCTTTCCATGTCTCATATCGTTTTGCGAGAGAGCAGTCCCCTCTCACAAGGCTTAAATTTGGATTGTAATACGGATCGCCTGCCTCAAGAAGCTCTCCGTATCGTTTCTGAAATGCGTCGATTTCTTTCTGGAAACGCTCCTGTTTCTCCGGCGTTGTCTCAAATCCTCTTGATTTTGATTCGTAATGATAAAGCTGTACGTCCGGCAGAAATACTACTTTTTTATGAAGTTTTCCTGCCCTCAGGCAGAAATCCACATCATTTAACGCCACTTTAAAGTTTTCCCCGTCAAGACCGGAAAGCTCGTCAAAAACAGCTTTTTTTACCATCAGGCAGGCTCCCGTCACTGCGCTCACCTCCTGGGCAGCTGCAAGGCGTCCCATATATCCTGTGTGATTTTTTCCAAAGCCGGTGAGAATATGACCTGCAAAGCCGCCCATTCCTACAACAACACCGGCATGTTGTACCGTATCGTCAGGATAAAGCAGCTTCGCGCCTGCAATGGCAGTGTCTTCTCTCTGGCAATAACCAAGCATCTGTTCCAGCCAGTCAGGTGTGATCACCTCTGTGTCGTTGTTGAGAAGAAGGTAATAATCCCCTTCCGCGTATTTTGCACCGAAATTATTGATCGCAGAATAATTAAATTCACCCTCCCAGACAACGACCTTAACGTTCGCATACTGCTGCTTCAGCCTCTCGTAATATGCAAATGTCTCTTTTTCCACACTGTTGTTTTCAATCACGATAATTTCTTTGTTTTCCCAGGTACTCTTTTCCATAACAGAGGAAATACATTTTTCCAGATCTTCGATATGGTCTTTATTTGGGATTAAAATAGAAACCTTTGGATTTCCCTGCACTTTAAATTTTGTGCGGTACACAATAAAGATTCCCGTAAACTCAGCCTCTGCCAGAAGGCCGCAACGTTTATAATGCTCTGAAAGGGCTCTTTTTCCTGCTTCTACCGCATAATTTTTGCTGTCCTGATTTCCCGCAGTAGAGCCCTCATGGCTTCTCCAGTGATACAGCACTTTTGGAATATGATAAATATGTTCCGTATGTTCCACGCATCTTAAAAGAAAATCGTAATCCTGCGCTCCGTCAAACTCCGGTCTTAAAGTTCCGGCTTTTTCCAGAAGTTCTTTTTTTACAGCCACAAGGTGACAGATATAATTAATACAGCGCAGGTAATCCAGATTAAAGTCCGGCTTAAAATGCGGATAAAAAAGATTCCCCTCTTTATCCATAAGGTCCTCATCTGTGTAAATAAGTTCTCCATCCGGCCGTTCCTTAAGAAGCACTGCCATTTCGTAAAGGGCGTCCGGCGCGATCACATCGTCATGATCCGCAAAAACAATAAAATCACCCTCTGCCATTTCAAGCGCTGCATTTGTATTTCCGGAAATCCCCGTATTTTCTTTCAGATGCTTATAAAAAATCCGCCTGTCCTTTCCGTAATTTGCCTGGATAAACGCTCCCAGCGTATCCTCGCTGCTGCCGTCCGCCAGACAGAGCTGCCAGTTTCCGTAGCTTTGCTTTATAACAGAATCGATCATTTCTTTTAAGAAGGATACCGGCGTATGATAGAGCGGAACTACAATGCTGAAAAGAGGCATGTAAGAAAAATTCTCTTTTGCCTGTCTGCGAAGTTCTTTTCCGGACGGGCTGTGCTTCTTCGCATATGTTTCATACGCGTCTGCAAAGGAAGAAGATTCCTCCCATACATAATCAAGAAATCCCCGAAGCCCGAGAGCTTTTTTTATTTTTTGATTCTTCTCTCTGTTTTCTTTTCCCACTGTGCGGGCGATTCTGCCAATCCTTGTATTTTCTCTGTCAAAACGGCGCATATCAATGATTTCCTGCTTTGTCACAACCCCGTTTTTAAATTCTACGATCAGCTTTTTGCTTTTTACCCTGTTTCGGGGAATTTCCAGAATAAATCCGTGGCAGGCATCTGCGTCCACGCCGAACACTTCTTTTAAATCCGGTCGGCGCACACTGCTTTGAGAAACCTCTTCCTGAATTTTTCCTTTTTCGTCCACAACAGATAAGGCATATCCGCCAAACGCATCTACACACCAGCCCTGGATATGCACTTTATCCAGACGTTTTTCCACACACTCCATGTAATACTGAAGAGTATCCTGATAATACTCTTTCTTTACCTGTTCCATTGTTTTCTGCATAACCGGAATACTCTCTTTCCCGCAGCAGAATCTCACGCGAAGAAACTCAGCAAGAGAAAACAGGTTTTCTATATTTTCAATGTAAATCTCAAATCCTGCGTTCACGTCTGGAAAAGAAAGTTGGGGAAGCGCTGCCAGCACATCGGGACGCTCTGTTCTGACTACTCTGCAGGAAATGGGGGCATAATCTGCCCTTACCTGAACCTCCGGCTCTAAGTCCCCTGTGTACAGCCATCCTGTTATAATACACGTTCCGTTATTTTTTCGCTGATATTTACAGGCGTCCACCGTTACCCTGCATTCGCTCATTTCCTCACTTCCTTTCTACTATTTTTCTGTATTTCCTGTACATTTTCCAGATTTTTGTATTTTTCATTTCCCGTATAAGGTGATTCTTTTTCTTAATCTCATCTTTCAATTCTCTGTTTTCTGCCTGAAGCTGTGCATATTTCTCCTGAATCCACATAGCACCCGGAGACATTGCGGTAAACATATCTCTCATAGGAATATGTCCCTCCGTAATATATTTCTGGAATGAACTTTCCATTTGTTCAAACTGTCTGCACATACAGGGAGTAATGCCGAATTTTCTGTAGATTTTTTCTTCGTCAAGCACTTCCCGCATAGGATTGGAATGAATATAATAGTGGATCACGCGGTACAATACAAATTTACCGGGAACCGGAAAATCAAAGGTCCACTCATAATCAAGGACAACCGGAGGATTGGTAAGCACAAGATTCTGGCACACCATGTCAATATCGGTCACATCTGCACACTCCATCTCCTGAAAGAATACAGTCTCTCCGAATACTTTTGTAAATGCCTCCGTGTTTTCAAAAATCCTGCCTTTATATATTTTTTCAAGTTCTGCGAGATAGCCTGTAAGAAGCGTCTCCGCCTCTTCTTTTTCTCCCTGCTTTAAAAGACTGTCAAGACGCTCCTCGAGGGTTTCTCCTGACACATATTCCAAGACTGCGCTTTTGCCTTCAAGCGTACATTTATTGCACACAAAGGGAGAATCTTTGAAAGCTTTCTCCAGAGCTTCCGCCCATTTTGCCAGAGAAGCTACGTGAGCTTCTCCCTCTTTTCCAACCGGTGTTTTTCTCACAATTTTTATATCTTCCTGCTCTAAAATGTCAGTTCGAAGAGAAAAGCGCGGACTTCTCTCATTGGAATATTTGCTGTATATTAATTTCTCCATTATCTGCCCTCCCACTGCGCCACTACAAGAAAGGAATTGGAAAATTCCGGAAACATTCCGCTCTCTATTAAAGAGTCATATACTCTTGGCTCATCAAATAAAAAGATCCTCTCTCTGTCATAATTTGCAAATCCATGAGAAAGCTCCCCTTTCTTTGGGAGATAAGCATCGGAATAAATCGTCATCGGGAACTTGTAGTCCGGATACGGATAATAAAATGTGGAAGAAAACTCTCCTGCCTGGCTGATAATATTGGAAAGCTCTGCCTTTGAGAAGGTTTTTACTCCCTCTGTTTTCGGATACCCTTCCAGCCCTTCAAAGTAAGTTCCTGTGTGGTCTTCTGTGCAGCCTGCCCAGTATTTTAATCCCAGCCTGTTTTCAATGGCTATGATGATTTTTCCTCCCGGATTTAAGTGACGGGAAATCCGGCGCAGCATTTCTACGTACGGTTCTTTTGTGCCAATATATCCTTCTGAATATTCAAACACACCAATTAAAGTAATATAATCGAATTTCTCTTCCAGATTTTTTTCTATATCCTGGAAATTTCCCACCATAATTTTTACATTCTCATAATCTCTGTTCCTGTAGGCATTGATGGTACTTCTCATTTTCGAAAGCTCAATACAGGTAAGAGAACCTGCCTTTTCTGCAAGAGCTCCTGTGACTGCTCCGCAGCCGGAACCGATTTCCAGCACCTTATCTTCTTTTGTTATGGGAAGCCATTCCAGAATATTTTTTCTTATATGAGAAAAATGATAAAGAACAGGCCAGCTGTTCCTCTGCGCAATGACAGCGTTTAATTTCTCTTCTCTGTAATGCTTCGCAATTTCCAGAAGCTCTTCCTCAACGGGACCGTCGCTGTATAAATCTTCTCCCGGATAATAAGTGTAATCCAGGGTTACATTTCCGATTTTTTCCTGCATAAAACTCTCCTTTTATTTCAGTTCCTCAATACTCACTTTGGAATTCATATCATAAAAGCCTACTGTGTTTTTGTGGGAGACGACTGTAATGTTGCAGGCATCATAAAGCCTGTGAAATACAGTAAAATCTCCGCCTTTATATCCTGTACAGCCGAAAGAAAGAAGATATTCCCCTCCCTGAAGGCTCATTTCCTGGGTAAAGGTCACAATACACTCTTTTCCTGCCTCGGAATGCTCCACTTCCATTTCCTCAAAAAGTGTGTTTGTTCCTGTGATCTCCGTTCCCTGTATATTTTTGAAGGTAAACGCCATAATCGGCTGCTGAATCGTCTCATGAAAACGTACCTTCATTTTAATCGAAAAGCTGCTGCCTTTTTCTATGGTATTACTCTGTCTTCCCTTGGAATCCAGAACAACAAAATCCACAATCTCCGCCTGCTTGTCTCCGTATTCCAGAGTATCCGGATTTACCATAAAGCCGGCTCTCCAGTTTTCCGTCTCTTTTCCTAAAGAAGGCGCTGCCTCCTCCCCCTGCTTCACAGGATCCTGATTGACAAGAAGCTGCTTGTACATATCTACCATTTCTTTTGGATTACCCTCGTCCAGCATCTGTCCCTTATTTAAAAGAACTACCTTGTCACAGTATTTGGAAATGCTGCTCAGATCATGGCTTACAATCAGGATAGTTTTTCCCTGATTCTTAAATTCTTCAAATTTATGATAACATTTTGCCTGGAAAAATACATCTCCCACAGAGAGTGCCTCATCTACGATGAGGATTTCCGGGTCAATATTGATAGCTACGGCAAAGGCAAGACGCACAAACATACCGCTCGAATACATTTTGACAGGCTGGTGGATAAAATCTCCAATATCTGCGAAAGAGAGAATATCATCAAGACGGGCGTCTATCTCCTCTTTTGTAAAACCAATCATGGTTCCATTTAAATAAATGTTTTCAAGCCCTGTATACTCCATATTAAAGCCTGCACCAAGCTCAAGGAGAGCGGAAATTCTTCCGTTTACCTTCACCTCTCCCTCTGTCGGGGAAAGAACGCCTGTAATAATCTTTAAAATCGTGGACTTACCGGAACCGTTCGTCCCGATAATTCCCACGCATTCACCTTCGTTTATATCAAAATTCACGTCACGAAGAGCGTAATGTTCCCTGTATTTTTTCTTTCTTGACAGCCCCAGTGATTCCTTTAACCGGTCAGAGGGCTTGTCGTAAAGTTTATACATTTTTGTCAGGTGCTGCACCTGAATGGCTTTTTTATTTTCCACTTGTCCCTCTCCTTATAATACATCTGCAAAATGAACGCGAAGACGTCTGAATACCCAGTTTCCGAAAACAAAACAGAGAATCGTAAATACCCAGAAGTAAAGCGTCCACATCGGGCTTTCAAAAAACCACTTTTTCATAACAAAAGCATCTCTGTAACCGGATACAATGTAATACATCGGATTTAACTGAAGCACCTTCTGAAGAAGAGGATGTCCCGGAAGAGAAGTTTCCGCAATCCACATAATCGGCGTCAGCCAGATTCCTACCTGCAGACCAATGCTGATAATCTGAGTTAAATCCCGAAAGAAAACAACAACAGCGCAGGTGGCATAAACAAGTCCCAGCACAAGAAGGAAGGTACATATGCTGTAGTAAAGAATCTGGATATAATATAAATCCGGAAATCTTCCGTAAAACATATACAGAATAATTGTAAACAGCACGAAAAAGCCGTGTACAAACATCGCTGAAATAATCTTCACAACAGGAAGAACGCTGATATTAAAAACGACTTTTTTCACAAGATAATTATATTCAAGAAGAGAGTTTGTTCCTCCTATCAAAGCGTCCTGAAAGAAAAACCACGGCACGATTCCAGCCACCAGATAAAGGACAAAGGGAACTCCCAGATCCCCTGTACCGGAGCGAAAGCCCACGGAAAAGACAAACCAGTATACAAGTATGGTTACAATCGGCTGTACAAACGCCCACACGATTCCCAGATAAGAACCTGCATACTTTGTCTTAAAATCATTTTTTGCCAGTTTGAAAACCAGCCGGCGGTTTTTATATAATTCCGCCGGCAGGGAAAAAATAGTCTTCAGCATTTTCGGCTCCTATCTGTGAAACTCTTTTAAGCCGTGCCATTTTTTATCCTTGTCGGAAAGCTCCAGCTCCATTCCTTCCGGAACCGGCCATTCCACACCAATATCCGGATCATTCCAGATAAGACCGCCCTCATCGTTTGGGTGATAAAAATCAGAGCATTTGTAAGTAAATTCAGCATGGTCGGAAAGTACAAGGAAACCATGTGCAAATCCCTTTGGAATAAAGAACTGCTTCTTATTTTCTGCAGAAAGAAGAACGCCGTACCATTTTCCGAATGTTTTGGAGCCTTCTCTTAAATCTACTGCCACATCGTAAACTTCTCCGCTCACTACGCGCACAAGCTTATCCTGCGGATACTGAATCTGGAAATGAAGTCCGCGAAGAACCCCGTAATGTGAGCTTGACTGGTTGTCCTGTACAAACTCTACATCGATTCCTGCCTCCTTAAAATCATTGTAATTGTATGTCTCCATAAAATATCCTCTGGAATCACCAAATACAGTCGGCTCGATCACTTTCAGACCTTCTATGTCTCCGCATGGAGTCACTTTAATTTTTCCCATTTTTTATCTCCTTTCAAAATCCTTTAAAATTTAAAATTGTGTCTGTCACATATGCCACGTCTTTCATGTCAAGATTGTAAAACATGGGAAGACGGAGCAGTCTCTCGCTCTCTTTCGTTGTATACACATCTTCCCCTGAAAATCTTCCAAACTTCTGTCCTGCCGGAGCCGTATGGAGGGGAACATAGTGAAATACGCTTCGGATCCCGTTTTCCTTCAGATAAGTGATCAGTTCTGCCCGCACTTCCTGATTTCTTACTTTCAGGTAATACATATGGCAGTTGTTTGTACAGCCCTTCGGAACAACCGGACGTACAATCTTTCCTTCTTCTTCCAGAACTTCGAGATGCTCATGGTAATATTGATAAATTTCTTCCCTCTTCCTACTGATTTTATCACATTCTTCCAGTTGTGCATAGAGGTAAGCTGCATTCAGCTCACTTGGAAGATACGAAGAACCATAATCAATCCATCGGTACTTATCCACCTGTCCCCGGAAAAACTTGCTTCTGTCTGTTCCTTTTTCCCGTAGTATTTCCGCCCGCTCCTGGTATTTATCGCCCTGAAAAACGAGAGCGCCTCCCTCTCCCATTGTATAATTCTTTGTTTCGTGGAAACTGTAACAGCCGAAGTCCCCGATCGTGCCGAGAGCCTTTCCTTTATAATAAGAGCCGACGCCCTGGGCTGCGTCCTCCACAACTTTTAAATTATACTTTGCTGCCAGAGCCATGATCGTATCCATCTCGCAGGAAATACCTGCATAATGAACCGGAACGATCGCCTTTGTCTTGGGTGTGATGGCTGCCTCAATCTTTGTCTCATCAATATTCATGGTATCCGGACGAATATCTACAAATACAATTTTTGCTCCCCGAAGCACAAAAGCGTCCGCTGTTGACACAAATGTATAGGAAGGCATGATCACCTCGTCTCCCGGCTTTATATCGCAGAGATAAGCTGCCATTTCAAGCGCATGGGTACAGGAAGTCGTCAGCATCACATGACGGACGTCAAACTTTTCCTCCATCAGTGCAGAACACTTCTTTGTATAGCTTCCATCGCCGCACAGCATTCCCTTTTCTATCGCGTCCTGTATATAAGCGAGTTCTTTTCCCACAAACGCAGGTCTGTTAAAATCTATCATCTTCTGTTCCCTGTCCTTTATGCATGATTTACACACACACCGTTTTCATCAAAAATATAAGTCATTCCATCAATGGTAAGAGTCGTATTTTGCGCCATGATACCGGATGTATCCGTCCAGCCCGGATAAAAATAATACCATCTGCCCTTTATTTTATGCCATTGTTTGTATGCTTTTCCTTCCTTATTAAAATAGTATGTGTTTATTTTACCATTTTCCTGAATTTTGGCGAATCCGTTATTCAGTCTCGCGCCGTCTGCGCCATAATAGTAAATATCTCCCTGACTACTGATCCGTTTTCTGTTTGTGAACGCGTATCCTCTCTTGCTGTCAAAAAGATAAAATTTTCCGTGGACATTTCTGGAGCCTTTATATGCGTATCCATCTGCTCCCATGTAATATTTCTTTCCGCCAGTCTGCACCCAGGTATTTGATACACGGATTCCGTTCGCATCTGCGTAGCAGGTTCTGTTTGTGGAAGCGGAATAAAGAAGCTGATTCTGGAACAGATGACCGTCCTTACTGTCAAAGCAGTAATATTCTCCGCCTATTTTTCTTGTTCCTTTTAAAGGCTCTCCATTCTTATAATAATATTTTTTGCCGTCTTTTTCTACCCAGCCGTCTTTTCCTGTATTGCTGCCGTCTCCCGGAACACCCGGTACATAGCTGCTTACCGGCTCTGTCCTCGGCACGATTTTCTTTGTATAATCCACATATCCGAAATTGACGTCTACATTACAGTCTTTTGGAATACCGTCGATCAGACCTTTTGTAGGATTTAAAGTTCCGCCTCCGTCTCCGTCTGTTGCCTGCCAGATCGTATAATCATAAAGAGAGCTTGATGGCGCCTGGATTTTATCGCCGTAGCTTGCGATCCATACATCAAGACCGGAAAGACGGCTCATATCAATTTTGCTGCTGTACCAGTATGTATTGCAGTAAATCATGGGATAATATCCCGCCCTCTTTACCTCATTACAGAAGGTAAGGGCAAGCTCTGAGATTTTTGAAGGCGTCAGTTCTCCCATTTTTGCATATTCCAGGTCAAATACAACAGGATAGGATACTTTGTATCCCCGCATTTTCTCAATGGCAAGCTGCGCCTCTTTTAACGCCTGCTCTTTTGTGGTAGCTGTGCTGTATACATAAGTTCCCACCGGCATTCCCACAGCGTTTGCTTCCCGCATATTGTAATCATACGTCTTATCCATATAGCCGGTTCCATATGCAATTCGTATCATGGCAAAATCCACATTTGATTTTTTAACCTTTGACCAGTTAATTTTTCCCTGCCATTCAGATACGTCGATTCCTCTTGTAATTGCCCCGGGTATTGCCACTCCGCTTCCGTTGTAGCAGACTCCGTTAATCTTCTGCCATGCCTTTGGGTTCGGTTTTTCATTATCGTCTTTCTTTCTCTGACGTTCCTCTAAAACAACTGCCTCACTTCTGTCATACGGTTCAAAAGGATTTGCATTTACTACCGCGCTCCCCCCGCCAGGACTCAGAGTTACTACTGCCAGTCCTACAGACAGCCATTTCTTCCATTTTTTCATATTCTACCTCTTTTTCAGATATATCTCCTTTGTTTCTCTCATGGCATAAAAGCCACAGCCCTTATTATACAGACTGCTTTCCTAAATTTCAAGAAATAATGTTAAGCTGCTGCGTCATATATCTGCACATCGAAAAGCAGGAGATATGCCGCCAGACATATCTCCTGCAATATTTACATTTTCTTCCTGCTCTTTAAATAGACGGGTCTGTCGGGTCAAAATTGTACGGAGGCCGCATCGGAACAAGAGCTCTTCTTCCAAGAGGTCCTTTTAACGCTTCTCTTGATTCGTATTTATTGGAACGGAAAATACGGATCGTTGCTCCGTTACAGTTTTCATATACCCATTTTGCATCTGCTACACAGGCACGGATACAGCCGTGAGATGCAGGATTTCCGAGCTTATTGTACTCTCCTGCCGGAACGCTGTATGGATTCATTGCCACACCGGCTACGGAATGTACGAAAATTCCACCAAGACCGGCGCCCTGTACATGCGTTCCATACTGTCCCCAGGACGGCCCCATAAGGCTCTGCCATCTTGAACTTCTCCTGAGCGTATATGTTCCATTTGGCGTCTCTGTTCCCGGTGCACCAACAGATACACGGATTGATTTTACAGGTACCGTTCTGCTCTCATCATAAATCGTCATTAAACCGTTTGTCTGATCCACTTCTACATAGTACGGTCCTCTGTAAACAGAAGTAAGATCATTGATACGGTATGCTTTTTCATCAAAGTAATAGCGAAGTCCGTCAATCACTGCGCTTGTATCTTTGTAGAAACCGTTTCCTTTTGGATTGACATAGCGGACTTTATTCTCTGAGTTGCTTAAAACAACCCAGCCTGTACAGAATTTGCCCTGCCCGTCAAGCCAGCCGTATGTATTATCTTTCCAGCGGAATGCATTTGTAAGAGTTGTGAATTTCTGGAAATAATACCAGTTTCCGTTAATCTTCTTCCACTCGTCTCTTGCAAGCTGTCCGTCAGGCTCTGCATAATACCATTTGTTGTTATATTTGATCATGGTATTTTTGAAGGCTTTTCCACGATGTGTCTTTTCATCGGAAATTTCAAAGAAATAAGTTTTTCCGTCAATTTCCTTGATCCCGCTTGCCAGTCTTCCAATGGAATCAAAATACTGGCTTCCAACCCATCGGTTCATATAATGTTCGCCGTTATCACGGAAATAGAACCAGCCAAGGAATTTTCCGGACGGCCATGTTACTTTCTGCCAGCCCTTTTTCTCAGAAACACGTCCCGCTGTACTTCCAAAGTAAAAATACTTCGGTCCTGCGGAAGTCGGACACTGTTTCCACATATTCTTCCAGCCTACCTGTTTTCCGCTCTTTGTAAAGTAGTAGCGGTAATTTCCGTAGCGTACCAGCTTATCTTTTACAATACGTCCCTGAGAATCGGAACCGTACCATGCGCCGTCCACACATTTTGTTCTTCTGTTCTTTAAAATATAGCCGTTGTGATCCAGAAGATATTTATGTGAATTGCTCTTCGGATTAATTGTGATCGCTACATTTCCTTTATGGATAATGGCTTTTCCTTTATCTTTGCCCTTATTGCTTCTGTTAAAGTAAATCCATTTTTCCCCTTTGCTGTTTGTGCCCATGCAGCGCCAGCCGCCCATGAACATCTGTCCCGGAATCTCACTCTCCGGATCAAAGAAATATTTGGAGCCGTTGATGCCGATAAATCCTGTTCTCGGCGTTCCATCGTCCGCCAGCGCATAATATGCGCCGTTAATCTCCATATAACCGGTATCTTTATATTTGTCATTTAACTCTTTTACACTGACATTTGCTCCGTCTGCATCGTAAAAACGGAATTTTTTATTCTGGTACAGCCAGTAATTTCGCTTCTGCGCACCGATATTGGAAGTAACCGGTGTTTTCGAAACTCCTGTATACTCTTTATAAAGCTCTGCTGTGCTTTCCTCGGCAAAATAAAACTCACCTGCTTTTAAAAATCCCGGTGTTCCTGTCTTCACTGTTTTTTTACCGGTTGTCATCACACCATTTTCATCAAAGAAATAATATCCTGTATGTTCTCCCTTTACAGATTTTGTGGTGACACGGATCAGACCGTCTGCTGCTTTATAGAATTCTCTTCCCTCTGCGGCTTCGAAAACACTCCCCCCTTCCCACCGCCTCCCCCTGCCAATGGCTGCTGCACAGCGTCACTCTGTACTGCCTCGTCTGCCGGAACTGCTTCCATTGGAAGCACATCTGAAAGTACCTCTCCCTCTGTTATTGATTCATCTGCCAGTTCGGCTGCTGCCGGCTTCTCTTCCGGCTTTTCGTCTGGTTTTTCTTCCGGTTTCTCCTCTGCAGAACCCATGTTTTTCACAAGCTTCCACCCCTGTGGAACCTTTACCCAGTATTCCGGTCCTACTGTAACAGAAGCTGCTGCTTCTCCCACCGGAACATCTGCCGTATTTCCTGATTCCGGTATATCTGCTGTTTCCTCTCCTGAAGAAAGAAGATCTTCCTGCGGCATTGAAGAATCTGCTTCCGGCGTCACGGTTATCTCCGGTGTTACGGTTGCTTCCGGCGTCACAGTTGCCTCTGGTGTTACATCTGTTTCCGGCATTTCCAGGCTGTCGTCCTGATCTTCCTCAGGAACTTCCGGTGTTACCGGCGCTTCCGGAAATTCTTCTTCCGGCTCAAAGGGCTCTGTAACTACAGTATCTCCCACTACGCCATCTGAAACGCCGTCGCTTAAAGCTGACGCTCCTGTCTGCACTACCATAGACATACACATGGTAAGGCTCAAAACGGCTGCTACCACTTTTTTCTTCATATGTGCTCCTCCTTTTATAATATAAATAAACAGATGTCGTTCCTACTCTCCAAGTCCGCCTTCTATAGCGGTTACAAGCGCATGAAGCGCCGTTTCCTCATCTGTCCCCTCACAGACAAGTTCAATTTCATCTCCACACTTTACACAGGCTCCCAGGACACTGAGAACGCTTTTTGCATTGGCAGTTCCGCCGTCAAACGTAAAGGTGATGAGAGATTTATATTTCATTGCTTCCTTGCAAAGAATCCCTGCAGGCCGCAAGTGAAGCCCTGTGGGATTTTTCACTGTCACTTTCTGGCTGATCATTTTTCGTCTCCCCTTAGTTTTATTTTTCTTCTGTAATTGTAGAAACTTTGGAAACCTTTATTTCTGTCTTTACGTCCTCTATCAGTTCATAACCTTTGGGAAGAGTAATTTTAACAGGAACTTCATAGCTTCCTTCTTTTTTATCAGATAAGTCGATGGACGCCTTAATATCGTCTTCACTTAACGCCTCTATATCTCCGTCCACTGCCTTAACTCTCACTTCCATCTTGTCAATTTCAAAGGATACCTGAAGGTCGTCCGCCTTATTTTTAAACCGAACGCTGTCTTTTGTCGCCGGAATCGTAAAGATTTTTCCGCCTTCTGGAAGAATCCTGATATTTACCCATACTTCTTCGCTGGAACCGCTGGTAAGCTTCAGACCTTCCGAGAGAAGTTCTGCAATATTTACCTTCTCCTCCACGTCCTTCTTTGCTCCGCTGATGTCCACACTTTTTTCATCCTGTACCCAGATGGTATTTCCCATGACTTTCAGCTCGTCCAGCGCCTCATCGCTTCCTGCCACGCTGACTGTTTCAGGAACAGTCACTGCACTGTCCACCACATAACCGTCAGCCGGCTCGCCTTTATAATTCACATTGATCTTCACGCCTGCACGAACCTTCCACAATTTCGTAGTAACGGTTGCCTTCACATTGTCCATGCCGATATACTTCATGGAGTCATCTGAAAGCTGTTCCTGGTTTTTATCGATAATCGTAAGATTTTCCGTATCCGTAGTATCCTCTGTAATTCCGTTTACATCTACATTTACCATTACCTTATCTATTTTATTGATCATGGACTTCGGTCCTGTAATCCTGACTTTCTCCGGGCTCACAATCTGCGAACCGATCTCATAGCCCTTTCCCGGAGTTCCCTCTCCACTGTTGACTGTCACCATAAACTCAGCCGTTGCCCTGTCTTCCAGTCGGACGCTCATATTCTGAGGCTGTACGGAAATATTGTTGGGGCTGATTCCCGGACAGGTAACACTGATCGGGATCATAACCGGATTTGTCTCAAGACTCACCGCCTGCTGTGCATCTGCCACAGCCTGAATATCTTCGGCAGTGATCCTGCTCAATGTTTTTCTCTCTGCCTTGATGGTCACACGAACAGTAGTCTGATCGTCGTCACGCATGCATACTTTATCCGTATCTTCTATATACTGCTTGTTTGTGAGTTCCACATTAGAAATAATATAGGTCTTGCTGACTACCGGATTGTCCACATTGACTACGATCAGCCACACAAGAATTGCCACCGCAAGAGACATGATTTTTAAAGGAAAGTTATTTGGTCGTTTTTTCTTCATGTTTCACTCTCCCTTTCAGTAAATGGCGCAGCTTGCCATTCTCGATCACCGTTTTGTTCTGTGCCTTTACAAGAGCGGATCGAAGAGCGGCACTGTTTACACAGCGCGTCAGTTTTCCTCCCTGTGCAATCGAAACTTTTCCAGTTTCTTCTGATACAATAATTGTAAGAGAATCACTCACCTCACTGATTCCCACACCGGCTCTGTGTCGTGTTCCAAGCTGTTTGCTCAGTTCCATATTATCGGAAAGAGGGAGATAGCAGGTAGCTGCCGCCACTCGATTCCCCCGTACGATCACCGCCCCATCATGGAGAGGAGTATTATGCTCAAAAATATTAATAAGAAGCTGACTTGTAAGCACAGCATCAATATTAATTCCCGTTCTTTCATATTCGGAAAGACGATTTTCCTGTTCTATTACAATCAGTGCCCCTGTCTTCACTTCCCCCATGTCGAAGCAGGCTTTTACCAGCTCGTTAATGGTCTTGTCCGTAAATCTTTCTTTTACTTCTTTTCCTGTGTCAAAGGGAATTAAGGTTGCCATAATTTTTTTCTGGCCCAGCTGTTCCAGCATTTTCCGGAGTTCCGGCTGAAAAATAACCATAACACCGATAATCAGCACATTGGATAATTTACTGATTATCCACAGGATCGTGTTCATTTTAAAAATATAGGCAAGAAAAATGAAGGCAAGCACCACAAGGATTCCCTTTAGCAAAGTGTAGGCTCTTGTAAACTTAATCCATACCATAAACTGGTACACAAAAAAGGAAATCAGAAAAATTTCTATCACATCGATTACACCTACGCTGGGAAGGGATACTTTTGATAAAAATCCTGACAATATGGACGAAATACTTTCCATGGTGCTCTCCTTTCTATTTGTTTCTTTTCTGTTCCGAAGCGGCTATCCCCTTCTCTTATAAATCTTTCAGGGATTCCTCCAGCTTCTTCTCAAAATCTACTTCATCTGCCTTTTCTCTGGAAACCGGCGCCGCAGATTTTGGAGCTGCCGCTTTTTTTCCGTCTTCCTGAAAAATAGGATTTGCATAGGAAACTATGTCTTCCTCTGCCTTTTTGTCTTCTTTTACAGGCTGTGCTGTGATTTTCTTGATGCTTCTCTCAGAAGTTGTCACAGAAGCTTTTGGTACAGCCTTCACATAATAATAGTATTCGTCATCTTCATATTCCAGACGTTCTGTACGTGTATAGTCTCCTCCGAATACAAAAAATTCCAGAATGATTCCCACTAAAACAGAAAGGATCGTCTGTACAAGAAGAACCGGCAGAGATACCGTAACACCGCTCACAAAGAAGCTTCCGCCCAGCATGACCAGAATATATGCCACACCTCCGGTAATAATGGAAATTCTCCATGCAAAATCAAAGGAACGCGTGCGGATCAGATTTACAATTAAAATAACTGCAACAAAAGCAACAAGTGTGATCCACATTGCCCAGTTCTGCATCAGTCCGTCTGAGAGGATTCGCAGCTTCTCAAGCATATCCACGTCCGGATTTACAAGTGTCTCTGAATTGCTGCGGATAAGCCGGATCACATAATAAAGAATCACTCCGCTTCCCGCCGGAAAAGCAGCAAAAGCATTTCCCATAAGACCGCTTCCGATTGGAAGAAGCGCCGGTATTCCGAATCCAAAGGAAAGAGGCGTGCATACAAGCACGATATTCTGTCCTGCACTGAATCTCAGGAAAAGAACGGCAATAAACAAAATAATGATCAGCATAAATGCCGCTGTTTCCATTCCCAGAGCATAGGAATGTCCAATCATAAGCAAAAATCCTACGAAAACTGTCACTCCGGGCGGCAGTATGGAACAGATAAGCGCCAGAATAAGTACAATAAATACATTATTTAACTGGCTCATGTATCCCATATTTGCGTTGATCCAGATAAAATACACAAGGGCAACCGCAAATTTGATAACCGGCAGAAGATAAATTTCGTACTGCCCGTAAAGGTTCTTGATTTTCTGTTTTAATTCCAGTAATGCTGTCATTTTCTGTAACCTCCCGCTTTTGTGCGTCCTGCTGTTTTCTTTTCTTCCCGGTCGTACATTTTCTCAAGCTTTGTGAGCCCTATATAATAGTTCTTCACGCTTTTCTTGGCACGATGATACCGGACGGAATACTGAACATATGTGAGGCAGGAATAAAAAACAAGAAGCGCCACATATCCCAGGATCACATAAATACCAAGATTTACCAGGTTCATTTTATGGATGTTGTTCATAAGATATTCTGCAAAATATGCTGCCAGTCCTGCCAGGATCAAGGCATATCCAATTGTCACAAGAAAGAAATTCTTAATAAGAGCCAGACCAATATAGTCGCTTCTGTAATATCTGCTCACAGGAAGATATTTCTTACCTTCTCCCTTCTCGTACATGGCAAGTTCTGTCATTATCTTTACTTTTTCTTCATTTAACATAGACAAACTCCTTATATTTAACCATATAGATTGATTGTAACATATATCCCTACCTATGAAAAGTATTTTTCCCAACCTTTTCAGGAAAACCTTAATATTCTTAAGGATTTCCTGTACACAACGTAAGAAAATACACGTTTTTTGCCCCGCCCGCCATAAGACAGGCAGAAATCTCATCCATTGTACTCCCTGTTGTATAAACATCATCGATCACAAGAAGCGTAAGACCCTTTACGTTTTTACTTAAAACAAAGGCATCTTTCAGATTGCGCCTTCTCTCCTGCGCATTCAGTTTTTTCTGTGATTTCGTATTCCTGCACTTTTCTATCATCTTCTCATCACATGGAATTCCGGTAAGAAACGAAAGATGCCCGGCAATATATGCCGATTGATTAAATCCCCGTTTTCTCTCCTTTTTTCTGTGAAGAGGAACCGGGATGATCCTGTCCGGTTTCCACCTGATTATATCTTTTTTCCCGAAAAGGAAGATTGCCTCTGCATAAAATATCCCATATTCTCTGCAGCCGTAATATTTATATTTCTCAATGGAAAACTTCCACATCTCATCATAAGGAAAAATTCCTTTTCCCTGCGTAAAATTCCGCTCTCTTTTTCCACAGTCTCTGCAGTATTCTGCCTCCTTATCCACCTGTCTGCCGCATTTCATGCACCTTGCCCCGGATACAGGGCGGATTTTTTTCTCGCACTCCGGGCAGACAAGCCGCTTCTGTTCCCTCAAAATCTCATGACAGAGGGGACAGCATCTCGGATATAAAAGATTCAAAAAATTCTCAGCTTTCAAACGCGTCCTTTCTCCCCGACTGCGCTCTCTTCTGCCTCGCTTAACTCCCTTATCCTCACATCAAGGGAGCTGTATCTTCTCTGCTGTTTTTCATTTCTTATCATCTCCCCGAAGGTCTCTTCGCTTCCCACAATAGTCACGCATTTACGCGCCCTTGTCACCGCAGTATAGAGGAGATTTCTGTTTAAAAGCATCTGCGGTCCGGAAAGGAGCGGAATCACCACTGCCGGATATTCGGAACCCTGAGATTTATGAATGGTAATGGCGTAGGCAAGCTCCAGCTCTTCCATTTGTTTAAACGAATATTCCGCACATCTTCCGTCCTCAAATTCCACGGTTGCCGTCTCTGCAAATTCGTTGATTTCCGCAAGGATCCCTGTGTCCCCATTGAACACACCGACTCCTTTTTCCACAGGAATGCCGTATTTTCCACGCACTTCCCACTCAAGCTGGTAATTATTTTTCACCTGCATGACCTTGTCTCCCTGACGGAAAAGCTGTCCTCCCAATTCTCTCTCTTTTTTTCCGTTTTCCGGAGGATTTAAGTATCTTTGAAGAATCTGGTTCAGACGCTCCACCCCAAGAAGCCCCTTTCGCATCGGAGTGAGAACCTGAATGTCAAAAGGCTTCGCCTGTACATAACGTGGCATTTTTTCCTGGATCAGGGCAATGACAACACGGATAATAATATCTGCGTCGTACCGCTTCAGGAAAAAGAAATCCCGGCTCTTATTATCAGGGATTACCTGTTCGCCTCTGTTGATCTTGTGGGCATTCACTACAATGTCGCTCTCCGATGCCTGACGAAAGATTTTTTTCAGTTCTACAACAGGAAAGCTCTCGCTCCGGATAATATCACGAAGCACATTTCCCGGTCCCACACTTGGAAGCTGATTTTCGTCTCCTACAAGAATCAGCCTTGTTCCTGCTGTCACTGCAAGAAGAAGGGAGTGCATAAGAAAAATATCCACCATAGACATCTCATCTATGATGATCACATCTGCCTCAAGAGGGTTCTGTGCATTTCGCTCAAACTGTACGGCATGACCTTCCCGCTCTTCCTCCGGCATTCCCGAAAGCTCCAGAAGACGGTGAATGGTCTGCGCCTCATATCCTGTCGCTTCTGTCATTCGCTTTGCAGCCCTTCCTGTAGGCGCTGCCAGGCGAAGCTCCGCACCTTCGCTTTCAAAAAAACGGATAATGGCATTAATCGTTGTTGTTTTTCCGGTTCCCGGACCTCCTGTCAGTACAAAAAGGCCGTTGGACGTGGCTTCCCGCACAGCTTTTTTCTGCATTTCATCAAGGACTGTACCTGTCTCCTTTTCAATCTGCGCAATTCTTTTTTCTGTGCTTTTTTCATCTTCCGGACAGGAAACATTCAGCTCACACAGCATTCTTGCCGTATTCAGTTCCAGATAATAATGCTGGCTGGGGTACACGATGGTTTCTTTTTCCCGCTCTTTTAAAACAACCTTTCTGTCGATCGCCATATCCATAAGATGCTTTTCCATATAGGAAATATCCACCTGGAGAAGAGACGCGGCTCTTCGGAACAGTTCTTCCTTCGGAAGGTAAATATGACCTTCTCCCGATGCCTGCAATAAAACATACAATATTCCGCTTCGGATTCTGTAATCTGAATCTGCCTGGATCCCGATCCTGCCGGCGATCTCATCTGCAATTTTAAATCCCACGCCGCTTATGTCTTCCGCCAGGCGATATGGGTTTTCCTGGAGAACGTTATAGAGAGACTGCCCGTATTTCTGATAAATCTTTGCCCCCAGATTCAGGGAAATCCCGTATTTCTGGAGAAAAATCATAGCTCTTCGCATATCTGCCTTCTCTGTTACCTGAGCAGCGATCTCCCGCGCTTTTTTTTCGCTGATTCCTTTGATCTCCGACAGTCTTTCCGGTTCTTCCTCCACGATCCGAAAAGTATCTTCCCCGAACCGCCTCACAATTCTTGCAGCAAGGGCAGCTCCGATCCCCTTAATGGCGCCCGATCCAAGATAACGCTCCATTGCAAGAGAGTCCTCCGGCATTTTCTCTGTGAAAGAGGCGATCTGAAACTGTTTTCCATATACCGGATGGTGGATATAGTTTCCTGAAGCCTCAATGGTGGCTCCCTGAGATATATCCGGAAACGTGCCCACACAGGTCAGTTCTTCCTCTCCTGTCTGTTTCAGAACCATTACTGTATAACCATTCTGGTCATTTCGGAAAATAATATGGTCTATGTATCCTGTTACTGTTTCACTCATTTTTTTGCTCCTGTGATAGAGAAAAGGTGCTGCGTGGCAGCACCTCTTCTGTTTTTACTCCATTTTCGCCATTACATCTGCATATTTTCCTGTTCCCACAGCCGCTACCAGCATTGCATCCTGAACAGTCAGCGTATTGACTCCTGTTTTCTGTTCTATCAATGTATCCATTCCATGAAGCAGAGCACCACCGCCTGTAAGGACAATGCCTCTGTCCACAATATCTGCTGCCAGTTCCGGCGGTGTTTTCTCCAGAACTCCGTGAACTGCCTCCACGATCTGTCCTGTAGCGTCTTTTAAAGCCACGCGGATTTCCTCTGAGGTCAGAGTCGTCATTTTCGGAAGACCGGTAATGACATTTCGTCCCTTCACTTCCATCGTTCTGGGATCCGCTTCCTCGCAGGCTGTTCCGATCTGGATTTTAATTTTCTCAGCCGTATCTTCTCCTATAAAAAGACTGTGCTTTTCTCTCACATACCGCATGATCGCCTGGTTGAAATTATCGCCTGCCACCTTCACAGAGGCAGACACCACAACGCCTCCTATGGAGATCACAGCGACATCTGTTGTCCCTGCCCCAATATCCACGATCAGGTTTCCAAAAGGCTTTGAAATATCCACACCGGAACCAATGGCAGCAGCAATCGGCTCTTCCGCCAGATACACTCTTCTTGCGCCTGACTGGTAGGTCGCCTCCTCCACCGCTTTTCTCTCAATTTCCGTAATTCCGCTCGGAACACAGATACTGATGCGCGGCTTTCGGAAAGCTCTTGGTCCCATCGCCTTTGCCACGAAAAATTTCAGCATTTTTTCCAGAACATTATAGTCTACGATCACGCCCTGGCGCACAGGCCAGATCACTTCCATATTTGAGTTTGCGTGAGACGCCATCTGGCGCGCTTCCTCGCCAATGGCACGGATTTTCTCTGTATTTTTATCATATACCACAACGGAAGGCTCCTGAAGGACGATTCCCTTTCCTGTGGAATAAACAAGACTGTTTCTTGTTCCTATATCAATTCCAATATCACTTGCCGGCATTTCTTTTCCTCTCTGTAACTGTATACTCGTACAGCTATTCTTCTCTTTTATCAAGTACGTTCCTTAATAAGGATACCAGAATTCCCCGCAAATGAAAAGAGCTGCCATCTGAATTTATAAACTTTTCAGAGTCTCTGTGTGCTTTCCCCTGTTCCCGGCAGCCTGCTGTCCGTTTCATTTTGTCAGATATTTTTTTACATACTGCCCTGTGTAGGAAGCCGGATTTGCCGCCACCTCCTCAGGCGTACCCTTTGCAATCACTGTGCCGCCTTTGTCGCCGCCTTCCGGTCCAATGTCAATAATATAATCGGCAGTCTTGATCACATCAAGATTATGCTCAATTACAACAACCGTATTGCCGCCCTCAGAAAGCCTTTTTAAAATTTCAATGAGCTTATGCACATCTGCAAAATGAAGCCCTGTTGTAGGCTCGTCCAGAATATAAATGGTTTTTCCTGTGCTCCGCTTGCTGAGCTCCGTTGCCAGCTTGATCCTCTGCGCCTCTCCGCCGGAAAGCGTAGTAGAAGGCTGTCCGAGACGGATATAGGAAAGTCCCACATCGTAAAGCGTCTCTATCTTTCTTCTGATAGACGGAATATTTTCAAAGAAGGTAAGCGCTTCCTCCACCGTCATATTCAGAACATCGTAGATACTCTTGTCCTTATATTTGACTTCCAGAGTCTCTCTGTTGTACCGTTTTCCCTTACATACTTCACAAGGAACGTACACGTCCGGCAAAAAGTGCATTTCTATTTTTATAATACCGTCTCCGCTGCAGGCTTCACATCGTCCGCCTTTTACATTAAAACTGAAACGTCCTTTTTTATAGCCCTTTGCCTTGGCGTCTGCCGTTGCTGCAAAAAGGTCTCGGATCTGATCGAACACACCTGTATACGTAGCCGGATTGGAGCGCGGCGTTCTTCCGATCGGAGACTGATCTATGTCGATTACCTTGTCAAGCTGATCTGCTCCGAGAATGTCTTTATGCTTTCCCGGAATGATCCTGGCTCTGTTTAAATCTCTCGCAAGACGCTTATAGAGGATCTCATTGATCAGGGAACTTTTTCCGGAACCGGAAACTCCCGTAATGCAGGTCATAACGCCAAGCGGAATGTCTACATCAATATTTTTAAGATTATTTTCCGCCGCCCCTCTGATTTTCAGAAAACCGGTCGGTTTTCTTCTCTCTTCGGGCACAGGGATCCGGATCCGGCCGCTCAAATAAGCTCCTGTCACAGAGCGCTCATTTTTCATAAGCTCCTCCGCTGTGCCGATTCCCACAAGCTCGCCGCCGTGTTCCCCGGCTCCCGGTCCAATATCAACCACGCAGTCTGCCGCCAGCATAGAGTCTTCATCATGCTCCACGACAATCAGACTGTTTCCCAGGTCGCGGAGGTGCATCAACGATTTAAGAAGCTTATCGTTATCCCTCTGATGAAGTCCGATACTTGGCTCGTCCAGAATATACGCCACTCCCACAAGACCGGAACCGATCTGCGTAGCAAGACGGATTCTCTGCGCCTCCCCTCCGGAGAGGGTTCCCGTTGCTCTTCCCAGTGAAAGGTAATCCAGCCCCACATCGGAAAGAAAGCGGACTCTCGCCTTGATTTCTTTTAAAATCTGATGTCCGATAAGCTGCTGCTGACTGGAAAGCACCATGCTGTCCAGAAACGCCTTCAGATTTTCAATGGACATATTTGTAATTTCATAAATATTTTTATCTGCTACTGTCACTGCAAGAGATTCCTTTTTCAGCCTCTGCCCCTTACATGCACCGCAGGGGGTGATCCGCATAAAGGATTCATACTCCTGCTTCATGGCATCAGAACCTGTTTCCCGGTATCTCTGCTCCACGTTTTTAATAAGTCCCGGGAAAGCCACGTCGTAAACGCCCTCTCCTCTCTGTCCCTTATAATAAACCTTCACAGAGCGCCCCTTTGTTCCATTGATGATCACATCTTTGATCTCGTCAGGATAATCCTGAAACGGGGTATCCAGGCTGAACTTATATTCCTCTGCAAGCGCGTCCAGAATCGCTCTTGTAAAGCTTCCCTTATCTGTGCAGGACTGCCAGCCCATCACAGCAATCGCCCCTTTGGAAATGCTGAGAGACATATCGGGGATCATAAGATTAATATCAAATTCCATCTTATATCCAAGACCGGCACACTCTGGGCAGGCTCCGAAGGGATTATTGAAGGAAAAGCTTCTCGGCTCGATTTCGTCCACACTGATCCCGCAGTCCGGGCAGGAAAAGCTCTGGCTGAAATTCATCACATTCCCGTCCATCGTATCTACGATCAGAAGTCCGTCCGCCAGCTCCAGAACCGTTTCCACAGAATCTGCAAGACGCTTCTCGATTCCCGGCTTTACGATCAGCCGGTCCACAATGATCTCAATATTATGCTTGATATTCTTATCCAGCTTGATTTCCTCAGAAAGCTCGTAAATGCTTCCGTCGATCTGTACACGCACATAGCCGCTTTTTTTCGTATGCTCCAAAAGCTTTACGTGCGTGCCCTTTCTTCCTCTTACAACAGGGGCAAGAAGCTGGATCTTCGTCCGTTCCGGAAGCCCCATGATCTGATCCACCATCTGATCTACTGTCTGCTTACTGATTTCCCTTCCGCATTTTGGACAGTGAGGAATTCCCACTCTTGCATAGAGAAGACGAAAATAGTCGTAAATCTCCGTAACCGTCCCTACTGTGGAACGCGGATTTCTGTTTGTCGATTTCTGGTCAATGGAAATGGCAGGCGGAAGACCTTCTATACTCTCCACGTCCGGCTTCTCCATCTGTCCCAGGAACTGCCTGGCATAGGAGGAAAGGGACTCCATATAGCGTCTCTGTCCCTCTGCGTAAATAGTATCAAAAGCAAGAGAGGATTTGCCGGAACCGCTCAGTCCTGTAAGAACTACAAACTTGTCCCTTGGAATATCCACACTTAAATTCTTCAGATTATTTTCATTTGCTCCTCTGATCCTGATAAATTGTTTCTTCGCTGTATCTGTTGGCATATGACCTCCACTATTCTGTAAAGAAAATTATATATCGTACATCTGTTCTTTCAGTATAGTACAAGAACACTCGTTTGGCAAGTATTTTTTCTATTTTTATAACTATAAATCACTCCTGCATTCTCAGCTTCCCGTTTGCATTTATCGTCTTAAAAATATCATCGGCTTCCTCGGAATACTCCTCTTCTACTGCAAAGGCAGTCTGTGATATTCTCTGATATGGAATATCTTTTTCCGATAATTGTTCTTCAAAGGCAGCCTGCTCATCTGGGAAAGATATGAGATAATTTTTATCCGACATCTTCTCCTGTATGCCGCTCATCACCAGAATGCCAACAACCAAAAATGCCAGCAGGCAGATCCAAAGCTTAAATTTTATTTTCTGTATCTTTGATTGTGAATTTATCGTCATTCTTATTTTTTCCTC
>URHH01000019.1 GCA_900547615.1 uncultured Blautia sp.
ATAAGCTGTGGCGTATTTGGCGGGTTTTGTCCCCCCCAGCCGTATTTACTCAGCAGACGCAAATAACATTGGACTCAACCTTGAGATGGACGCAATCCTCGCAGTTGCTCTTGGCGGAAACTTCCTGGGCGGCGGTAAATTCAGTCTTGTAGGTTCCGTGATTGGAGCATATACGATTCAGGCTCTTACAACAACTCTTTACGCAATGAACGTAAAAGCCGACCAGCTTCCTGTATACAAGGCAATCGTGGTTATTATTATCGTAACACTGCAGAGTGAAGTATTTAAGAAATACATTGCCAACTTCAAAGCAAAAAGAAACGCAGGGAAACCTGCTGTAGAAGGAGGTCAGAAGTAATGAAAGCAAATAAGATGCAGAAAAGAAAAATGACAGGAAACGGCTTCCTGCTTCTGATTACCATTGTTCTGTTTTTCGTTATGTATATTGCGGGAATGGTGATTTTCGCAGACAAAGGTTTTGCAAAACCGCAGATGTTTTTAAACCTGTTTGTATCAAATGCGGGACTTCTCGTAATCGCCTGCGGTCTTACTATCGTAATGATTACAGGAGGAATTGATATTTCTGTCGGTTCTGTCACAGCTCTTGTATGTATGGTAATGGCAGATATGATGGAAAATAAAGGAGTAAACGCATACGTGGCAGTTCTTGCAGCCCTTGCGATCGGTATTGCCTTCGGTATTGTACAGGGCTTCCTTGTAGCCTACCTTGACATTCAGCCGTTTATCGTTACGCTGGCAGGTATGTTCTTCGGAAGAGGTATGACAGCCATCATCAGCACAGAGATGATCTCCATTAAAAACGAAGTCTTCCTGAAATGGGCAAACTACCGTTTCTACATGCCTTTCGGTTCTACAAACAAAAAAGGCAAATTTATTCCGGCGTATATTCCGCCTACAGTAGTTATTGCGATTGTGGTAGTTATTTTAATTGCAATCCTTCTGAAATACCGCAAATTCGGACGTAAGCTTTATGCGATTGGCGGAAGCCAGCAGAGCGCCCTTATGATGGGACTTGACGTAAGAAAAACAAAATTCAAAGCATACGTTCTTGATGGTTTTCTTGCAGGTCTCGGCGGTTTCCTGTTCTGTTTAAATACCTGTGCCGGCTTCGTAGAGCAGGCAAAAGGTCTTGAGATGGATGCCATTTCCGCAGCCGTTATCGGAGGAACACTTCTTTCCGGCGGTGTGGGAACACCAATCGGAACCATGTTCGGTGTTCTTATTAAAGGAACCATTTCCAGTCTGATTACCGTACAGGGTACACTTTCAAGCTGGTGGGTAAGAATCGTACTTTCCGCACTTCTTTGCTTCTTCATTGTACTTCAGTCTGTACTTGCAACGATGAAGAAGAAAAATAAATAAGAGATAAACAAAAAACTCTCCCGTGTTTCTGATGAACCGGGAGAGTTTTTTGCGGGCAGGCTTAATAATTATAAGCGCCCTCATATGCGTTGCAGTGTGTTTTCTTTTTGGAAAGGTTTTCACATTTACTGCAGCGGTCACAGAATTCCTGCTCATAGCAGGTTGCACACACGCAGTCGCCGCATTTCTTGCGGTCATACTCTGGTGTGCAGGTGTAGGGAAGGCTGTCTTTCTTCTCCGTACCCATAAAATCACGCTCCTTTTAATAATCCGTCTTATGATAAAAACGACCATTGATATAGTCGGTTTTTATAATATTTACAAAAGCGCTGGGGTCAAGTTCTTTTACTTTTTTTACAAGAATCTTCGCCTCTGTTCTGGAGACAACGGAATAGAGCATACTTGTGTCTTCGCCGGTATAGCAGCCTGTTCCATAGAAACAGGTTGCAGAATGGCGGGTTAAATCGGAAATTTCTTTATAAACCTCGGCGGGTTTTCTTGTAATAATAAAAAGCGTATGTTTCTTATACCTCTGGTGAAGCATCTGCACCACCTGCGTAGAGGTAAACTGGAAGATGATAGAGTAAAGCGCTCTGTCCCAGCCAAAAAGGAAACCTGCGATCAGAAGGATAACGGCGTTGACTCCCAGAATGTAATTCCAGATGTCCTGTCCGCTTTTCTCCGAAAAATAAATGGCAATAAAATCCATGCCGCCACTGCTTGTGTTTGCAATAAGACAGAGGCTCACACACAGACCGTTTATCAGTCCGCCGAAAATACTGATAAGAAGCGTATCGTAAGTGATGGGCTGCACAGGTATTATATCTGTGAGCACACTGGACAGGATAATTACAATACAGGAACTTATGGTAAATTTTTTGCCGATAAACTTAAAGCCGATCATAACAGGAATGGCATTCAAAATAATATTGATAACCGAATAAGGAACGGAGATTCCCATATAGGTTTCAAAAATATTCTGCAAAAGAAGGGTAATGCCGTTAAATCCGCTGGGATAAAGCCCTCCTGCCCGCACAAAGGTTTTAATGTTTATGGCAAAGATAACGCCGGCAATGCAGGCGCCGCCGTAGCGCATCATTTCATGTTTGAAAAGAGTTTTTTTATCCAGTTCCACAATCCCACCTCCAGAGATTCTACAGAGCTTCCCATCTGCCGGATGCACCGCATGGAAGGACAAGACCGTTTGAGGAAACAGGAAGACCGATTTCCTGGGAATCTACGCGTCCGTTAAATTTTTTAAGCTCTGTGGCAAGCATATAAGTAAGTACAGCCGGAGCAAGACCGGTTGTATAGGAATTAATAAGGAAAAATAAAGGTTTATCGCTTAAAATTTTTGTGCAGAGTTTCACAAGCGGGTGAATGGCGTCTTCAATTTTCCAGATTTCTCCCTTTGGTCCTCTTCCATAAGATGGCGGGTCCATAATGATCGCGTCATAATGGTTTCCTCTTCGGATTTCACGCTCCACAAATTTTACACAGTCGTCTACAAGCCAGCGGATAGGAGCGTCTCCAAGACCGGAGGCAAGAGCGTTTTCTTTTGCCCAGGAAACCATGCCCTTTGATGCGTCCACATGAGTAACGGAAGCGCCTGCTGCGGCAGCGGCAAGTGTTGCGCCTCCTGTGTATGCGAAAAGATTTAAAACTTTTACAGGACGTCCTGCGTTTCTGATCTTATCTCCGAACCAGTCCCAGTTTGCAGCCTGTTCCGGGAAAAGCCCCGTGTGCTTGAAGCTGAATGGTTTTAAATGGAAGGTAAGCTCCTTATAATGAATGTCCCACTGTTCCGGAAGGTCGAAAAACTCCCATTCTCCGCCGCCTTTTTTGCTGCGGTGGTAGTG
This sequence comes from uncultured Blautia sp., assembly GCA_900547615.1. Taxonomy (GTDB): domain Bacteria; phylum Bacillota; class Clostridia; order Lachnospirales; family Lachnospiraceae; genus Blautia_A. The sequence continues at coordinate 3,243 of URHH01000019.1, forward strand.
ACCGTTCATTTTTTTCCAGCCTTTGTGGGTTTTTGGGGTATCCCAGATAACCTGCGGGTCCGGGCGGACAAGAAGATAATCTCCCCATCTCTCCAGCTTTTCTCCGCAGGAAGTATCAATGACTTCGTATTCTTTCCAGCCATCTGCAATCCACATAATCGTTGTAACCTCTTTCTTTTCGTAATTTATGTAATACTTCTTTTTATACATCAGATTATAACATACTCTTCATTATTTTAACATCAGGAATTAAAAAAAGCCCAGAACAGGCTTGACAATCAGGACTTTACCATACTAAAATGTATGAGAAAAAGGTGAAAGAGCGGCATGAGGAGGATTATTATGAAGAAATACAGTGAAATGAGCAGAGAGGAGCTCCTCTCTTTGAAAAAAGAACTGGAGCAGCAGTATGAAGAGGTAAAAGCTCAGGGTCTTGCCCTTGATATGTCCCGCGGAAAACCGGGAGTGGAGCAGCTTAACCTTTCTATGGGAATGATGGACGTTCTGGCAGGCGGAGCAGAGCTTAAATGCGAGACAGGCGTAGACTGTCGTAACTATGGCGTGATTGACGGTATTCCGGAAGCAAAACGTCTTCTTGGAGAAATGTCAGAGGTTGATCCGGAGCACATTATTATTTATGGAAACTCCAGCCTGAATGTCATGTTCGACTCCATTGCCCGTTCCATGACACATGGCGTAATGGGAAATACTCCGTGGTGCAAACTGGACAAAGTAAAATTCCTCTGTCCTGTACCGGGCTATGACCGTCACTTTAAAATCACAGAATATTTTGGGATTGAGATGATCAACGTACCTATGACTCCGGAAGGACCGGATATGGATATGGTGGAAAAACTGGTAAGCGAGGACGATTCCATCAAAGGAATCTGGTGTGTGCCGAAATACTCCAATCCCCAGGGATATACTTACTCAAAAGAAACAGTGGAGCGTTTTGCAAGATTAAAACCGGCAGCGCCTGACTTCCGTATTTACTGGGACAATGCGTACAGCATTCATCACCTTTATGATGACAATCAGGATTTCCTTGAAGAGATTCTGGCAGAGTGTGCAAAAGCAGGAAATCCGGATCTTGTATATAAATTTACTTCTACCTCAAAGGTAAGCTTCCCGGGTTCCGGTATTGCAGCCGTTGCAGCGTCAAAAGCAAACCTTGAAGATTTCCGCCAGTACATGCAGATCCAGACGATCGGCCACGACAAGCTGAATCAGCTTCGTCACGTGCGTTTCTTTAAAGATCTTGAGGGACTTCATGCACATATGAGAAAACATGCAGACATTATCCGCCCGAAATTCGAGCTTGTTCTGGAAACACTGGAAAAAGAGCTTGGAGGTCTCGGAATCGGAGAGTGGACAAAACCCCACGGTGGATACTTTATTTCCTTTGATTCTATGGAAGGCTGTGCAAAAGCTATCGTAGAGAAAGCAAAAGAGGCAGGCGTTGTCATGACAGGCGCAGGAGCAACTTATCCATACGGAAAAGACCCGAAAGATTCCAATATCCGTATTGCGCCTACTTTCCCGTCCCTTGAGGAACTGAAAAAAGCGGCGGAGGTTTTTGTCCTCTGCGTAAAACTTTCAAGTGTGGAGAAATTGCTTGCACAGGCATAAGCTATAGTTAAGAAAGAACTGAGGTTAAAAAATGACGGAAGAAAAGACAGGAATGAGTACAGGAAGAAAGGTGCTGATCGCCCTTATTGTTGTATTTCTCCTTCTTACGGCTGCCCCGGATTTTTACGGAGCATCTTACTTCGGCAGCCATTTTCTGCCGGGCTCTTATATAAACGGGCTGAACTGCTCTTATATGACTGCAGACGAGGCAGAAAAACTTCTTACAGAAAAGATAAAAACATACGCCCTCACGCTTGAGACAAAAAATAACGGACAGGAGGGCATTACTGCAGGAGAGATGGGACTTTCTTATAAAGGGGGAGGAAGCGTGCAGGCGCTTCTTCAAAACCAGAAAAAAGGAAGATGGTTTCTCTCTTTTTCAGAAAAGAAAGAATACCAGGCGTCCGGGGCTGTGGTGTATAATGAAGAGATGGTCCGAAAAGCCATTGAGGGACTTTCCTGTGTACAAAACGCACAGGAGCCTGTAGACGCAGCCATCAAAGAGACAGAAGCAGGATATGAGATTGTGCCGGAGACAGAGGGAAATGCCCCGGATAAAGAAAAGCTTTTAAACGCTGTGGTACAGTGCGCGCTTCTGGGAGAGCCGCGTCTGAATCTGGAGGAAGCGGGCTGCTATAAAAAGCCGTCCGTTTATCAGGACGATGAAAACCTGAAAAAAGACTGCGACCGCCTGAACAAGCTTACAGATGTAATTATTACCTATGATTTTGCAGATAAGACGGAAACTGTTGACAGAAGCGTGATTAAAAACTGGATCATAAGAGGAAAAGACGGGAGCTACACTCTTGACAAAGAAAAGGTGGCAGGGTATGTAAACGACCTTGGTTATAAATACGACACCTTTGGCTGTACAAGGGATTTTCGTACGTACGACGGAAGAATCGTTACCATATCCGGAGGAGACTATGGCTGGGCAATCGACCAGGAGGCAGAGACAGACGCTCTTTACAATGCCATATTAAACGGGGAAACCCAGGTGAGAGAGCCGGTTTACGCCTATTCTGCCTGGAGCCGTGATACCACGAACGATATAGGCTATACTTATGTGGAAATTGATCTTACAAATCAGAGAATGGTCTTTTATAAAGACGGGTATCCTGTTGTAGATACGCCGGTTGTGACAGGACACCCGGGAAATACAGATACAGCCACTCCTGTGGGCTGTTATGCAGTAGATGCAAAACAGTCTCCGGCGACACTTACGGGGGAAGATTATGAAGCACCTGTTACATTCTGGCTTCCTTTTGCGGGAAATGTGGGAATCCATGACGCTTCCTGGAGAACAGAATTCGGGGGAACGCTCTATATGACAGAAGGTTCTCACGGCTGTGTAAATACGCCTTATGAACAGGCGCAGATCATATATAACAACATTGAAATCGGCGCGCCGGTTATTGTTTATCAGTAGGCGGAGCTGAAGATAAAGGAGATAAAAAATGAGGATTGTAGTATTAGCAGGGGGAACAAGTACAGAGAGAGCCATTTCCATTGTTTCCGGAACAGGTATCTGTACCGCTCTCCGTGAAAAAGGTCATCAGGCAATTCTGGTGGACGTTTTCGGAGGAACAGAAAATGTGGACTGGGAAAATCCTTTCCCGAAGGAATATGATGTGGAAGCGGCAAGCGCGTACATAAAAAGCTTTGACGACAAGATCGAGGACATGAAAAAAGAGAGAAAAAGCTTTTTCGGACCAAATGTAATTAAGCTTTGCGAGCTTTGCGACATTGTATTTCTGGGACTTCACGGTGCAAACGGGGAAGACGGAAAGGTGCAGGCAGCCTTTGACCTTATGGGGATTAAATACACAGGAACCGGCTATTTAAGCAGCGCCCTTGCAATGGACAAGGGAATTACAAAGCAGATGTTCCGCATGAACGGCGTTCCCACTCCTGCAGGAACTTCTATGGAAAAAGCAGCCTGCACAAGAAATCTGGAAGACCTTGGAATGGAATTTCCTGTTGTTGTAAAAACATGCTGCGGCGGCTCCAGCGTAGGTGTTTACATTGCAAATAATCAGGCGGAATATGAGGAAGCCCTCGATAATGCGTATTCTTACGAGGACGAGGTTGTTGTGGAGGAATATGTAAAGGGAAGAGAGTTTTCCGTTGCAGTTGTGGACGGAAAAGCATATCCGGTTATTGAGATCGCGCCTCTTCAGGGATTTTACGATTATAAAAACAAATATCAGCCAGGCTCTACAGTAGAAACCTGTCCTGCAGAAATCCCCGACGCTCTGGCAGAAAAAATGCAGCGCCATGCGGAGGCAGGAGCAAAGGCACTTTCTTTGGAAGCGTACTGCCGTCTTGATTTTATTATGAAAGAAAACGGAGATATGTACTGCCTTGAGGCGAACACACTTCCCGGAATGACGCCTACAAGCCTGATCCCTCAGGAAGCAAAGGTGCTTGGAATTGATTATCCTTCTCTTTGTGAGGAGCTGATCCGCGTTTCCATGAAAAAGTACGAGAAATAAAAGGATAAAGTGGTGAAAAAATGAAAAGTTTAACACTGGAAAATATTACGCGAGTATGCGGCGGTGTGTATCATGGAAGCAGCAGCCTTCTTGAAAAAGAAGTTTCTTCCATTACGACAGACAGCCGCAAGGTGGAAGAGGGCAGCCTTTTTGTTCCTATTGTGGGAGAGCGCGTAGACGCCCACAAATTTATTCCCCAGGTAATGGAAGCAGGAGCCCTTGCCACGCTTTCAGAGCGCGTTCTTGATGATGCAGAGTATCCGTATATTCTTGTGGAATCCTCTCTTCAGGCAGTGAAGGACATTGCGGAATTTTATCTGGAGGAGCTTTCCATTCCTGTTGTTGGAATTACAGGAAGTGTTGGAAAAACAAGCACAAAAGAAGTAATTGCCTCTGTTTTAAAGGAGAAATACCGTACTTTAAAAACACAGGGCAATTTTAATAATGAACTCGGTCTTCCACTCACAGTTTTCCGTCTCCGTGAGGAGGACGAGATTGCTGTTCTGGAAATGGGCATCAGTGATTTCGGGGAGATGAGCCGTCTTGGAAAAATCGCAAAGCCGGACACAAGCGTGATCACAAATATCGGAACCTGCCACCTGGAAAATCTGGGAGACAGAGACGGTGTTTTAAAGGCAAAGACAGAGGTTTTTGATTATGTGAAGCCGGGCGGACATATTGTATTAAACGGAGACGATGATAAGCTTTGTACAGTGAAGGAGCATAATGGGATCCGGCCTGTATTTTTCGGAATGACAGAAGGGCAGGACGTATATGCAGATGAAGTGGTAAGCAGAGGATTAAAGGGAATGACCTGCCGTATTCACATGGGCGAAGAAAGCTTTGTTGTAAATATTCCAATGCCCGGACGTCATATGGTTTATAATGCACTGGCAGCAGCGGCAGTGGGAAGGATTTACGGTCTTACAAAGGAGCAGATAAAAGCCGGTATTGAAAGTCTTGAGCCTGTAAGCGGACGCTTTAAAATGATCGAGACAGAAAAGCTTCTGATCGTGGATGACTGTTATAATGCAAATCCCATGTCTATGAAGGCATCTCTTGACGTATTAAAGGACGGCGCAGGAAGAAGAGTTGCGATTCTTGGGGATATGGGAGAGCTTGGAAAAGATGAAGTAAAGCTTCATGAAGAGGTTGGCGTTCATGCAGGAAACTGCGATATAGATGTGTGTATCTGCGTGGGAAATCTCTGTAAGTATATGGCAGAGAAGGCAAAGGAAACAAATCCTGACCTTACTGTGATTTATGAACCGGACAGAGAGAGCCTTCTTAAAAATCTGAAAACTTATATTCAGACAGGAGATACGGTTCTTGTGAAAGCCTCTCACTTTATGAAGTTTGAGGAAGTGGTGGAAGCACTTTCAAAATTATAAGATTTTTGCGGGAAGCATGGCGAAGAGCTGTGCTTCCCGTTTCTTTTTGCGAGAATTTGACGAACGATTTTTGTTTCCCCCAAAGGGCTTCGGCTGTATAATGGAAACAGGGCGCAGGAGTAAAAGCAGCCTGAGCTTTTACAGTCCTGCCCGTAATGTATTAAAGGAGGGGATTATGCTGGAAAAAATCATGAACCTGCATATACTGCTCTACGGAATGGCTGGTCTTGGAACCGTGGGAGCTGTTGGAATGCTGGCTACACATCTGAATTACAGAAGAAGAATGAAACATACAGGACAGATGACAAACTTAAAGGAAAAATGGCTGAATCTCTGGAAAACAAGGGACAGGCTTTTGAACCGCATGAACCGCCTTGTATGGTATCCGTCGCTTCTCTGTACGGTATGTCTTTTCCTGGCGTTGTTTTTTACCACGGAGCTTGACCTTTCCGGACTTCCTTTAAGCTATCTGTATGTGGGAGCTTTTGTTCCCGTAGTCCTTCTGCTTCTTCGCCATGCACTTGATTTTTCGTATAAAGAGGAGCTTGTGATGAATTCACTCACTGATTACGTGGAGCAGATGCGGACATGGGTGGAAGAAATTCCGGCTCCGAAAAGAAAGGAAGAAGGGCTTCAGGAGGAGGTTGTGGAGAAAATAACGGCAAGTATCCGTCAGACAGCGGCAACAGGCAGCCATTTCAGCAAAATGCTGACTCCTGAGGAAGAAGAGATCATGAGAGAGATTATCCGGGAATTTATGTGATTTTAACAAAAGGGGCACTTGAGAAATCCGGGGGATTTTGCTATACTGAGTAATTGATAAAAGACAAAAGAATTTCCAGAATTAAAGGAGAGAGAGCCATGAGTAAAGTAACATTTGACTATTCAAAGGCAGGCTGTTTTGTGGCAGAACATGAAGTTGAGGCTATGAAGAAACTTGCTGAAGCAGCAAAGGAAACTCTTGTTTCCAAAACAGGCGCAGGAAATGATTTCCTTGGCTGGATCGACCTTCCGGTTGATTATGACAAAGAAGAGTTTGCCCGCATCAAAGAGGCAGCAAAGAAAATTCAGGAGGATTCTCAGGTTTTAATCGTAATCGGAATCGGCGGTTCCTATCTTGGAGCAAGAGCTGCCATCGAATTTTTAAGACATGGTTTTTATAATAATGTTTCCAAAGAAATCCGCAAAACTCCGGAGATTTATTTCGTAGGAAACTCCATCAGCAGCAGTTATATCAAAGGTCTGATGGATGTTGTAGGAGACAGGGATTTCTCCATTAATATTATTTCAAAATCCGGAACTACTACAGAGCCGGCTATCGCATTCCGTGTATTTAAAGAAATTCTTGAGAAAAAATACGGAAAAGAAGAGGCTGCAAAGAGAATCTACGCTACAACAGATAAAGCGCGCGGAGCTCTGAAACAGGTTGCAGACGAAGAAGGATATGCAGAGTTTGTTGTTCCGGACGATGTAGGCGGACGTTTTTCTGTTCTTACAGCAGTCGGTCTTCTTCCGATCGCAGTAAGCGGCGCAGACATTGATAAATTAATGGAAGGTGCAGCTTCCGGACGCGACCTTGCCTTAAACAGCCCGTTTGAGGAAAACGATGCTTTAAAATATGCTGCAATCCGCAACATTCTCCTTCGCAAAGGCAAAAATGTAGAGGTTCTCGCAAACTATGAGCCAAGCCTTCATTATGTAAATGAGTGGTGGAAACAGCTTTACGGCGAGAGCGAAGGAAAAGATCAGAAGGGTATTTTCCCGGCAGCAGTTGACCTGACAACAGACCTTCATTCTATGGGACAGTTCATCCAGGACGGTGCAAGAATCATGTTCGAAACTGTTATGAATGTGGAAAAATCAGGCGCAGAGCTTGTAATTAACGAGGAGCCGGTTGACCTTGACGGACTGAACTATCTTGCAGGAAAGACAGTTGATTTTGTAAATAAGAGCGCAATGAACGGAACAATCCTTGCGCATACAGACGGAAGCGTTCCGAACTTAAGAGTAGACATTCCGGAGCAGAACGAGTTCTATCTGGGACAGCTTTTCTACTTCTTTGAGTTTGCGTGCGGCGTAAGCGGCTACATTCTCGGTGTAAATCCGTTTAACCAGCCTGGTGTTGAGAGCTACAAGAAGAATATGTTCGCACTTCTTGGAAAACCGGGATTTGAAAAAGAAAGAGAAGAACTGCTCAAAAGACTGTAATTACAGCCGCAGTTTCTATGATAATATGAAAATTGTATTATTAGAAGCAGACAGTTTGGGTGAAGACATGGTCTTCACCCCTTTTCATAAACTGGGAGATGTGGCGATCTATCCTTCCACAACAGAGGCGGAAATGCCGGAGCGTGTGAGGGACGCAGACGTCATCATTGCGAACAAGCTTCCTGTTTGTGAAAAGACAATTCAAAATGCAGAAAATTTAAAGCTTGTATGCGTGACTGCAACAGGCATCAATAACCTGGACGGCGATTATTTAAAAAAGAGAGGGATTGCTGCTTATAATGTGGCAGGATATTCCACAAACGGCGTGGCGCAGCATACCTTTGCCCTTCTCTTTTACATACTGGAAAAGCTGCGCTATTACGATGATTATGTGAAATCCGGCGAGTATGCAAGAGGAACCTGTTTTTCTCATTTCGGACAGAGCTTTTGTGAGCTTGCCGGAAAAACATGGGGAATTATAGGGCTTGGGGCAATCGGACGGCGTGTGGCAGAGCTTGCGGAAGCGTTCGGCTGTCATGTGATCTGCTATTCTGCCTCCGGCAAAAAGTACGATTCACCGTATGAGCAGGTGGAGTTTGAAGAACTTTTAAGCCGCTCGGATTTCCTTTCTGTTCATGCGCCTTTAAATGAGCATACGGAAAAGCTCATGACTTTTGAGGCTTTTCGCAAAATGAAGAAAAGCGCCATTTTTATTAATGTGGCAAGAGGCGCAATCGTAGATGAGGAAGGGCTTTACACTGCCCTGACAGAAGGAAGTATTGCAGGGGCTGCCCTTGATGTGCTCACAAAGGAGCCGATGGAGCTATCGAATCCTCTTTTGAAAATCCAGGACAGCAATAAGCTTCTGATCACGCCTCACATTGGTTGGGCTGCAAAAGAGACCCGGTTCCGAGTTGTGGAGGAAGTGGCAGAAAATATCAGGCGTTTTCAGGCAGGAGATATGAAGAATCGGGTGTATTAATTAGAATGCTGAGATGAATTGCAGGGCACGAAGTGAAGTCATATGCCCGGTGTCTTCTGCTATGGCATACGAAAATATGATATACAAAAGAGGTGTTGCAAAATCATCAAATCAGATGATTGAGCGACACCTCTTTTGTCAGCCAGCAGGAAGTCTGTCAGTCTTCTTCAATCACCTGGATTTCCAGGTAATCAAAGTCTATCTGTTCAATAAAACTGTCCTGATAAAATCTTGCTTTATCGTGTTTTTTAAAATCCTTAATGGTGGAATCCAGCCAGATAGGATTGCCAAGATCCATCTGATAGCAGATTTCCTCCAAGCCTTTAAAAATCTTATGTGTTCTTGTATCTTCTCTGTCGTCTTCCACGACAGTGTCCTGAAGAAGGCGGTTATCCTTCCAGATTTTTCCCCATAAACGAAACATAATAATACCTCCATATCAAAACTGCTGCAGATGGCAGAAGTGGTCGTATTCTAAGTGATTCCAAGTATAGCGGATTTGGAGGGGAAATGCAATCATTTATATCGTGGTGTGGCGGGCATATAAAAAGATTTACATGAGCCGCTTCATTTTAGAGATATTCCTGAGAAATTTTGTTTTTTAGGCAGGAAAAGGCATTTTATAAAAAATCCAGGCGAGAAATTTTGTTTTTTAGGCAAGAAAAGGCGATTTATAAAAAATCCAGCAAAAAAGTGCGAGATTCAGCCGGGCAGGAAACGCCTTCTTTCATGAAAATTGTTCCTCTGCCCGGCGTGAAATTCATTCTTTCTCACTGCTTCCAGTTATTCTCAATTTCTTCTTTGATTATATCTACATATCTCCGTGCTTTGGAGATGTCGTGGTTAATGGTATATACATCTCTTTGTGTGATTTCCAGTTTACAGCCTTTCGCAGCGTTAAATGTTTTTCTGAGGCTCTGGCGAAGTCCGTCCTCGTCCAGCTCTGTTCCTACGCCAAGATAGTTTGGTGATGGTTTGCGATGGAAAATAACGTGTCCGCCCTGAAGACGTTCGCCCATAAATTCCTCATCGCACCACGGGGAGATGGAAACCTTGCGAAGGTTCGGAAGTTTGGAAATACAGCGATCCCAGATCGGATTTACAGGCTCGCAGCAGCCGTAGGACAAAAGACCATACTGGCTGGCAATTTTCTGATAGCATGGGAAAATAAATTCCTCGTACATATCAGGAGAAAGTCCGACTGTTTCCTGAGAATCCATAAAGCCCCAGACATCTTTTGTGGTGAGCGGACGTTTTTTTGCCTCTTCTTCACCGGGAAGCTCGTGGTTGTAGCACCATGTTCCCTGACCGAGAGCCTGCCCTGACACAGTAGGAAGAATCAGGCGTTTTTCCTCAAGCATTCTGTAATAAGCAAGCGTATCTTCTGCAATGCGGTCCATCATTTCCTTGAAAAGCTCAGGATAATCATAAATGTTGTACATCATATTTTCCATTTTCATAAAATGAACTACCATCTGGGTAGGAACGCTGTAAAGGCAGTCCATTTCAAGCTTTACAGGAAGAATATCTCCGAAGGTTTCTTCAAGAACTGCTTTTTTGGCAAGAGTAGATTCTATATCTACGCCAAAATCTGTTTTCTGGAGCTTATGATAATCATCTTCCAGATCCTCCACAACAGAGAGAAATTCGTGTCCCAGAGAGCCGTCTGCGTTATGCTGGTGAACCGGAATATTAAAAAGCGTAAAATGCGTATCATATTGAATGGCAAAATGATCCGGAGTTACGCGGTCATCATCAAAAAGCTCCTGATTCAGGAAATTGGTATAGAGCGTTGTCTCCACTTCGCGGGCAAATTCTCCCTCGCAGCGAAGCAGTTGCGGAAGGATTTCCTGGGAAAAAGTCCACATTTCCAGATGAATCATGGGACGTTCCCCTTTCAGAGAGTTGTGCGCATACCATTCCTTAATGCGCTTTAAGTTTTTTTCCTCCTGAGAAAGCGCGTACTGTTTTTTAGCAACCTCTCTTAAAATCTCACGGTCTTTTGGGGAAATTGTATAAGATTTCATAAAAGTGTCTCCTTTCAGAATCGGTGTTTTCGGATCTTGTTATCTGAATTATAGCGGAGAAAATAAAAAAAGACATTTGATTAAATTGCTCACTCGTATCAAAAAATTGCTCTTTTAAAAACGAGAACTGCTTGACGCTCAAAACCCGGAATTTTATAATAAAAGATGTCAGACAGAACTGTGACAGCACGAAGTGCAAACAGTTTGACGGGCATATGCTGAATTTATAAAAAAGAAAAAACAGACAAAATCTGTGGAAGGGAGATATATGGAAACTGGCTGCAGAGATGGGATTTACGAGTATTCCACCTTGTTTTTTCACACGCCGGAAAAAAATATTCCGGATTTTTTCTATTATCCGCTGTGCGTGGGACATTATTTCTGCATTCCTCCTTACAGAGTAAACAGAAGCCGGTACGACAGCTTCCTCATTCTTTATACAAAGAAGGGGAAAGGAAAAGTCTGCGTGAACGGAGTGACAGAGGAACTGCTCCCGGGAGATGTGTGCATTCTTGACTGCTACCGTCCGCATGAATATTTTGCAGAGACAGACTGGGAAATTCTCTGGCTTCATTATGATGGAGGAATTGCAAGAGAATTTTTTGAGCTTCTGACAAACCGTACTTTTCTGAAGCTTTCCCTGGAAAAAACTGAGGAATTTGAATGCGCCTGGGAGAAGATTTACAATCATTTTCTTTATCAGGAGACTTGCCGGTCAGCTCTGATTTCCCACGAAATTTCCGGACTTTTAACGGCTGTTTTAATGGAAAAAGAAGAGAATGCAGGGAAAAAAAGCCGGGATTTTATAGACGATACGTTACAATATATTAACCGGCATCTCACGGAGGATCTGACACTGGAACGCCTTGCGAAAAGAGTATCTTTAAGTCCCTTTTACTTTTCCAGGAGATTCAAGCAGGAGACAGGATATACACCGTATCATTATATTTATACCTCGCGCATACATCTTGCCAGATTTTATCTGAAAACCTCGGAAGATACAGTAAAAGAAATTGGCTACAGGTGTGGATTTAAAAGTGAGCACAGCTTTTGTACAGCATTTAAAAATGAGATGGGACAGACTCCCACAGAATTTCGGGAAGGATAATTCGAAAGGGAAACAGCGGGATACAGCAACTATAAATTTGACCAGTTAATAAAGGGGGATTTGAGACTATGAAAGAGATAAAGATAGATTCAGAGATGAAAAGATTATGGAAAAACAGCGTTCTTGGCTGTATTCAGTGTAAGGTGCAGGTGGAGGAAAGTTCAAAGGAGCTTTTGCAGGAAATAGATGATTTCTCCAAAGAGCTTCAAAACACTATTCAGAAGGTGCCGGACATTCCCAAAAGAGAAGAGATTGCAGCTTCAAGAAGAGCATACAGAGCATTTGGAAAAGACCCGAGCCGTTACCGTTGTTCTGCGGAAGCCATGTGCCGCCGCATAGTACAGGGGAAAGGTCTGTACCATATTAATAATGTGGTAGACTGCGGCAATCTGTTTTCCATAAGAACGGGATATTCGCTTGGAATATACGATGCAGAAAAGATAGAAGAGAAGATTATCTGGCGTGTTGCCCCGGAGGGCACGTGCTATAAGGGAATCGGCAAAGATGAGATTAATGTGGAGTTTCTTCCGGTTCTGGAAGATGAGAATGGCCCATTTGGAAATCCTACAAGTGATTCTGTCCGTACCCGTGTGACAGAAGAAACGAAGGAAATACTTGCGGTTGTTTTCAGGTTTTCGGAGATAACAGGTGAATTTGGAACAGATATGAGTGAACTTTTTGAAATGTTTCGAAAATACTGTCATGCAGGGAACGGAGATTTGTGGGTTGTAGGGCAGGAGTGAATTTTTCTCAGGTGCTGCAGGAAGCGTTGATCGAAAAAGTCAAATAAAATACGGAATTTCCTTTGATTTGAGAAAAAGAATTTGATATAATACGTACAGATTAACAACACGATAAGAAAAGGGAGAAGTGGATATTTTTGGAAGAGCTGAAAAAAGAGCCGGTTACAGTCGCGCTGATTGTCATAAACATTCTGGTTTTTCTGGCTGTGGATCTGGGAGGAGATTCCCTGAATACTGCAAACATGCTGCAGCATGGCGCTGCGTATACGCCCTTTATTCTGGAGGGTGGGCAGTATTACCGCCTTTTTACAAGTATGTTTCTTCATTTTGGAATCCAGCACCTTGCCAATAATATGCTTGTTCTTTTTGTGCTTGGACAGCGTATGGAGCGGGTGTTTGGCGGCTGGAAATTTCTTGTCCTTTATCTCGCGGGAGGTCTGGGCGGAAATCTTGTTTCTCTGTATATGGATACAGTGACGCAGGAATATGCAGTTTCCGCCGGTGCGTCCGGAGCTGTATTTGCGGTAATGGGAGCCATGATATACGTTGTTTTGCGAAGAAAAGGAAGGGTGGAAGACCTGACTGTAAAACAGATTGTATTCATGGCTGTTGTTGCTGTTCTTCTGGGGCTTACGGACAGCGGTGTGGATAATGCGGCGCATATCGGAGGAATGGTCTGCGGATTTCTGGTAAGTATCTTATTGTATCATCAGAGAAAAATCCGGAATGTAGAGCCGTGACCGGGCTGACTGTCTGTTTCAATATGCCCGTTATGAGCTTCGATGATCTGTCTTGTAACAGCAAGTCCAAGCCCGGTGCCGTTTTTCTTGAAAGTGACAAAGGGATTGAAAATATTATTTTTTTCACTGGGAGGAATCCCGCAGCCGTTATCGGAAACGGAAATGCAGATTCCTTTTTCCCAGGGTTCTGCTCTCAGGAGGATTTTTCCGTCCGGGCGGGAGATGGCTTCCTGGGCATTGCGAAGAAGATTTAAAAGCGCCTGCCGCAGTTTGATCCGGTCAATGGAGAGTTCGGGCAGAAACGGGGAAAATTCTGTTTCTAAATGAATGTTCAGGTAATCAAGCGTAGGACGTACAGAGGCCAGGATATTTTCCAGATATAATTTGATGTTGGTTGGTTTTGGGGAAATCCGTCCGGCATTATTATAGCTGGAGAGTTCATTTAACAGTTCTTTTACATAATCAAGATTATCCATAATGTCATCCCAGTTTTCATAATCTGTCACATCCGGGTGAGAGCTTGCCATCATTTGGAGCGAACTGTTTATCAGAGAGATGGGATTTCGGATCTCATGAGAAAATTTCGACAGAGTAAACTGAAATTCTTCTCGTATCTGTTCTGCTGTGGTATTTGTTTTCATTCGTTATCACCTCAAAAAAAGTGTAGCATTCTGATATGGGATTATCAATGAAATTCGTGTTGGAAAGTTCGCAAAATTGCGACAAAAAAGTATAAATAACAACAGAAGGAGAGAAAAAATGGAAGGTTGTATTTTTTGTAAAATTGCAAATGGAGAAATTCCCGCAGCAACTTTGTGGGAAGATGAGGATTTCAGAGTGATTCTTGATCTTGGCCCTGCCAGCAAAGGTCATGCCCTGATTCTTCCGAAGACTCATGCGGCAGATATTTACGAGCTGTCTGACGAGCTTGCAGGAAAGGCAATGATTCTTGCAAAGAAAATGGCAGGCGCGCTGACAGAGGCTTTAAAGTGCGACGGTTTTAATATTGTGCAGAATAACGGAGAACCGGCGGGACAGACGGTCTTTCACTTCCATATGCATCTGATTCCAAGATATAAAGGAGATAATGCGGGAATTACATGGACGCCGGGAGAGTTGTCTGAAAAAGACAGAGATGAGATTCTGGAAAAAGTAAAAGCCTGTCTGTAAGGCTTTGCGGTGAAATACGAACAAAAGATGAAACATAGAGATTTTAGAGCTTTTTACAAGAAGTATTTCGGATATTCTCTCAGTATAGCAAAGGAAATCGTGAAGAATACAGATCTGGCTCAGGATATTGCACAGGAGGTATTCTGCAGCCTGTTTCAGCAGAGAGGAAATCTGAAGCTTAAAAAGAATGAGAAAATGTTGTACGGTCTTGTAAAGAGAGCGACTGTGAATAAGGCGCTGGATTATCAGAAATACGGACATATCCGGCGCGAGCTTACTGCAGAAGAGGATTTTCTGGAAGACAATCTGATAGATGAAGAGTGTAATCTGGAAGCCAGGATTCTTCAAATGGAAGAAAAGGAATACGCGAAATTTGTTTTACAGAGGCTTCGCGTGGCAAATCCCATGAATTATGAGATTCTGATAAAAGTAAAATATCTGGACATTTCGCCTGATGAAGTTGCCAGAGAGTACGGTCTGACAAGAAATGGAGTCAATAACCGTATTTTTCGGACAAAACAGTGGATAGAGCGGGAAATGTCCAGAATATATCATTAAATCAGAGTATTATTTACCTTTTGTGCAGTCTTCAATAAGATTTACAATCTGAGTAATAGAATCCTGTTCTTTTCCGGAGGACATGGCATCTATATAAGACTGGCGGTTTTCGTACAGTTCTTTAATTGCCTTTAAGAGAACTTCTTCTGTGATTTCTTCTTCCTCAAGAACCATGCTGTATCCCTGTTTTTCAAAGGAACGGGCATTTAAAATCTGGTCGCCTCTGCTCGCGTTTGCAGAGAGAGGAATGAGAAGAGCCGGTTTATGAAGGGCTTTTAATTCACAAATGGCATTGGCGCCTGCGCGGGAGATCACAATGTCTGCAAGGGCGAATAAATCGGGAAGTTCCTCTTTGATATATTCAAACTGAACATAACCGGAAGTACCTTTAAGACTTTCGTCCAGCTTGCCTTTTCCACAAAGATGGATCACCTGGAAATCGGGCAGAAGCTTTGGAAGGATTTTTCGCACATTTTCATTGACAGATGCAGCGCCGAGGCTTCCGCCAATGATCAGAAGAACTGGTTTGTCCTCTGTGAAACCGCAGAATTTGCGGGCTGCTTCTTTGCTGCCGCTCATCAGTTCCTTACGGATTGGAGTGCCTGTGAGAACTGCTTTTTCAGCAGGCAGGTTTTTTACTGTCTCCGGGAAATTGCAGCATACTTTGGCTGCAGAGGGAAGGCACAGCTTGTTTGCAAGGCCGGGAGTCATGTCAGACTCGTGGATAATAGCCGGAACTTTGCATTTTTTTGCAGCGATCACAACGGGGACGGTAACGAATCCTCCCTTGGAAAATACAACATCAGGTTTTAAATCTTTTAAAAGTTTTTTTGCCTGGCCAAATCCTTTTAATACGCGGAAAGGGTCAGAGAAATTTTTTAAGTCGAAGTAGCGTCTTAACTTGCCGGACGAAATTCCATAATAGGGAATGCCCAGTTCTTCAATCAGTTTTCTTTCAATTCCCTCATATGACCCAATATAGGAAATTTTATATCCTTTTTCCTGGAGCATTGGGATAAGGGCAATATTTGGAGTTACGTGTCCGGCTGTACCGCCGCCTGTAAGTACAATATGTTTCATAGGGGTTCCTCCTGAAAAATCGTAATAAAGCTTTTACGCCATGATACATACGGTATCATTTATAATATGCCCCCCGAAACCAGAATTGTCAAGGAAAGATAGGAGGACAGGAGAAAAAATGTTCAAGAAATTAAGTGATGAAGAGCTGCGCGAGTGGGTTGAAAAGCAGATGGAAAAAGAAAACAGGGCAATGGAGAATAATTTTTTTTCCAGAGTTTTCAGAAAGAAAGATGACATTACAGATGAGGAACTGGACCGCTTTTTTGCAGATGCAATCAAACGCCTTGAAATGCAGGAGGAATTAAAGAAGGAAGAAGAGGAGAAAGAACGCCTGCGCAAAGAAAAATGGAAAAAGCGTTTTTCTTTCAAGGGGGATTCCGCTGTCGGTTATCGGAAGCTGTCTAAAGTGGCAGGATTTGTTATTGTAAGCGCGCTCGCCGTTTTCGCAGCAAGTATGACCATTGAGGCAAACAGGAATTATTTTGTGGATAGTGTGAAATATCTGACGGGGAATGATACGAAACTTCTGATAGACAATGATACAGAAAATGAAAGACCGTCTCTGGAGGAAGAGCAGGTTCGTCAGGAAATAGAAGAAACTATGGGAGTGGAAGTGCCGGAGTTTTTGTATCGGCCGGAGACGTTTGAGTTCCATAAGTATGAAATTACTCCGGAATCAGGAATAGCTAATTTGCAGTATTTATACGAAGGTAATGTTTTAAGTGTTTATATGAAAAAAGGAAATGATAATTTGCAAAGTAGTGGTATAAGTATTCCCGGTGATAATGTTGATATTATTTATCCGGATAAAGAAAATATTCCTGTTAATATAATAGAAATTAAAGAAGAGAATGATTTAGCTCCTGGTTATATCGCAGAATGGACATATCAAAATGTGTATTATCAGGTGATTGGAAAGCTGCCAAAAGAAATATTTGAAAAAATTTTAAAAGAAATGATTTTTTAGCGTGATTTTTCTCAGTTTCAGTCGTATTACTATATGTAAGGGTAATTTGCAGATGCGACAGGAGGTGAGAAGAGAATGAAAAAGGGATTTTTACACAAAGCAGTTGTAATGATTCTGGCAGGTATGTTGGCTGTATTAAGCGTGATGCCGGTTTCAGCAGCAAGTCTTTTAGACGAAGTAAAACCATTGGAGACAGAGGCGGACTTTGCAGAAGACACAAGTTATAATCTTTTGCGAGGCAACAATTTAAGCTTTGGCACTACACAGATAAAAAAGCTTGCAAGCAATAAGGTTAATGTGTATGGCTTAACGCAGGGGCATCGTTTTTGCGATACCATGTATCTTTCTCTTTATCTTGAGAGAAAAGTAAATGGCGTATATTCCACTTATAAAAGCTGGGATTTTACAGCTAATAATGACACTTCTTTAGTTCAAAGCATTAACGTCATTGTTCCAAGCGGTTATTATTATCGTGTGCGTGGCTATCATGCAGCAAAAGAAGGCGGAGTGAAGGAATCCACAACGACCTTAACAAGTGGAATTTTAGTAAAATAGTCAGATATTAATGTCAGCATCCATTATTATCTGTACATAACAAGGCAGAGATCAGGATATGGAAGAATGTTTTACGGGATTATTAAAACCTGCAAATTACATTGCCGTTCTGAAAATATCAGGTTCTCTGCAATCGGGAAAAAGTCAAAAATAGACAAAGGCGGCTGTTCGGATAATCTGTCCAATTATCTGGCAGCCGTTCTTTGTATATAAGCGCAAAATAGCAGAACAGATGAATGCTCCTACAAATATAAGGGCGAAATAGGCTGAAAATAATAGAATGAGATTTTTCACTTATTATAAAAGTGGTTAGAATAGGATAAAATTGAAAGAAGAGAGGTTATCGCCTATTATGAAGCCTGAAAAAATAGGGTGAAATTCAAAAGAAGTAATATTTAACCTATTTAGAACAGAAAAAAGTAGGATAAAATCTCTGGAAGTGTCATTTAAGCTGATAATCATAAGAAAAAAGTAGGATAAAAGAACAAAAGAGAAGTTTCGGGCTTATTTCTGCTTATCTTTTCTTGGAAAAGTACCAGATTTAAAGAATATCAGAATAACATCATGATATATGAAAAATCTTGAATCTGTTAAGGGCTTGTGGTATGATATAAACGTAAAAAGAAACAACCGCCCACAAGGGGTTGACCTCATAAAGAAGAATGATAAGATTACCACCCCAGTTACTTGGCCAAAGTTCAGAGGGTGGTATTCTTATGCTTAAAACAGTATCTGATAAACGTAAAAATGAATGTCAGTAATGCTAAAATGAACATACCAAAGGCTATAAGGTCTTCTGCACAACAGTCAGACTTCATAATAAATTCATAAAAAATTACAGAAAAAAGCTACTAAAATCCTTCCATGTCGTGTATAATAATTACATCGAGATGACAGACGAAAAAGGGGGTTTTGCGCATGAAGATTATCTTTTTGGGAGCCACACATGAAGTAACCGGAAGCTGTTATTATCTGGAAGGGGCAGGCAGGAAATTCCTGGTGGACTGCGGTATGGAGCAGGGACCAAACTACTACGAAAATGAAGAACTGCCCGTTGCGCCGGGAGATTTGGATTTTGTACTTCTTACCCATGCGCATATGGACCACTCCGGAAATCTGCCGGCATTATATGCCAAAGGATTCCAGGGGCCTGTATACGCCACAGACGCAACCTGTAATCTCTGCGATATTATGCTTCGTGACAGCGCACACATTCAGTTATTCGAGGCTGAGTGGAGAAACAGAAAAGGACGCCGCCAGGGCAAGGAAGAATTTGTTCCTGCATACACAATGGAAGACGCGCTGGGCGTGCTGAAAAACTTTGTAGAATGCCAGTATGACAGGGTGATCCGCCCGGCAGAGGGAATCAGCGTTCGTTTTGTGGATGCAGGTCATCTTCTTGGTTCAAGCAGTATTGAAGTGAAGATTACAGAAGAAGGTCAGGAGAAAACCATTGTCTTTTCCGGAGATATTGGAAATACAAATCAGCCCCTGATACGTGACCCGCAGTATCTTCACAATGCAGATTACGTTGTTATGGAGTCCACATACGGAGACAGAAGCCACGGAGAAAGACCGGATTATGTCAGGCTTCTTGCAGAGGTGATCCAGGAAACCTTTGACAGAGGAGGAAATCTTGTGATTCCTTCTTTTGCTGTGGGACGTACACAGGAAATGCTGTATTTTATCCGGCAGATAAAGGAAGAAAGGCTTGTATACGGGCATGATGGATTCAAGGTGTATGTAGACAGTCCGCTTGCAAACGAGGCAACCAGTATTTTTGCAGAGCATACTTACGACTGTTACGATGAGGAAGCAATGGATTTGATCCATAAGGGAATCAATCCTCTTTCCTTCCCGGGACTGAAAACTTCGATCACAAGCGATGATTCCAAAGCCATTAACTTTGATGAGGACTGCAAGGTTATTATTTCAGCCAGCGGTATGTGTGATGCCGGACGAATCAAGCATCATCTGAAACACAATCTCTGGAATGAAAAAAATACGATTCTTTTTGTAGGTTATCAGGCGATCGGCACACTGGGACGTTCTCTTCTGGAAGGGGCGACGGACATTAAGCTTTTCGGCGAGCCGGTGCACGTTGCGGCGAAAATTCTTCAGATGCCGGGAATCAGTGGTCATGCAGATGTAAATGGTCTTCTTGACTGGGCAAAAGCATTTGAGGGAAAACCGAAAAAAGTCTTTGTTACACATGGCGAGGACAACGTTACGGAAATTTTTGCAAAGCGGCTTACAGAGGAACTTGGATATGATACAATGGCGCCGTTCAGCGGAACATCATATGACCTTCTGAATAACGAGTGCCTGTATGAAGCGAAGGGCGTGAAGATCGAGCGCGCTTCCACATCGCCGAAAGCAACGAAGGCAGCGCAGGTTTATCAGAAGCTTCTTTCACTTGGACACAGGCTTATCAGCGTGATACGGAAAAATGAGGGAAGTCCCAATAAGGATCTGGAGAAATTTTCCAGAGACGTGCAGTCTCTTTGCGATAAGTGGGACAGAAATGATATATAAAAACAGGATAAAACAAAACCAGCCCCGGAATCATTCCGGGGCTGAAGTATTGTTGGAGCAAAAAGAAGATGCTCAGATTCCTGCTTCGTGCAGAGCTTTTACAAGCTGGTCTGGACAGGAAGTAGGTTTGCTGCCACACTGAATTCCTTCCAGACGGCGGACAACCTCATCTGCGTCCATTCCTTCAACAAGAGCGGCAACGCCCTGTGTGTTTCCGGAGCAGCCTCCGATAAATTTTACGTTGTGCACTTTTTTGTTGTCATCTACTTCAAATTCGATTGCCTGCGCACACACGCCTTTTGTTTTGTACATCATAGCTTTATCCTCCAGTTGCTTTGCCCGTTAGGGCTTTTTATATTGATTTGATTATGAGATAATACTATTATAACAGACAATAAAAAAAGTTTCCATATAAATTAAACTTTTGGTATAATAAAATTGTAAAAAAACGATTTACGGACTATCCGTGGCATATAGAGAGGAGATATTTTATATTATGGAACGAATTGGAATTATCGGAGCAATGGAAGTTGAGGTCTCCAGACTGAAAGAAAAAATGGAAAATGTAAAAATCACAAAAAAAGCTTCTATGGATTTTTATGAGGGAACTCTTTTCGGAAAAACGGTTGTTGTAGTGCGCTCCGGTATCGGCAAAGTAAATGCGGCAGCCTGCACACAGATTTTGGCAGATGTATTTCAGGTGGAGGCAGTTATTAATACGGGAATTGCGGGAAGCCTGAATAAAGAAATCAATATCGGAGATATTGTGCTGGCGACAGACGTTCTTCATCACGATATGGACGCGACAGGCTTTGGTTATCCAAAGGGACAGATTCCTCAGATGCAGGAGTTTTCTTTCCCGGGAGATGCCGCGCTTCGAAGCCTTGCGGAGAGGGTCTGCAATGAGGTGAATCCGGACATACAGGTTTTCCAGGGCAGAATCGTTTCCGGAGACCAGTTTATTTCTGACAGAGAAGTAAAAGATGAAATTATACATAATTTTGGTGGGTTCGCAGTGGAGATGGAAGGCGCTGCGATTGGTCAGACAGCTTACCTAAACGGTATTCCGTTTCTGATCATCCGCGCTATTTCCGACAAGGCGGACGGAAGCGCAACTATGGATTACCCTGCTTTTGAGGCTGCGGCAGCAGAGCACAGCGTAAATCTTACAATGGAGTTCATAAAACGGGTGTAAGCTGTCATAAAGAGAAGGTTCTGCATATACTGGAATAGACTATGTGAAGGGACTGCAGACATTTCTATGTATTATGATAAATTTTACCCATTTTATATGACGTATGGAAATCCTCTGCTGTACAGCGGAGAAAAAATGCACCAGGACGAATTTGAGCTGATGAAATCCTACTACCCGGAGACTGCGAGAATGATCCAGGAAAAGGTAGAGCAGGAATGCGAATTTCAGGACTACGAGGGAAGCCGCCTTTACGACGAGCATCCGGACAGACTGATGATCGCTTCTATGGCAGGAAGGATCAGAAAAGAAATAGAAAAGAATCCAAAAGAGGATCTTTCGTCCCAGGGAATGACGGGAGGCTTTCTTGATGAGCTGATCCAGGTGCTTCTCTATCAGGAAATTTCAAGGAGACGGTGCAGACGCCGAAGGTGCAGAGGATATTAAGGAAATGTGATGATGAAAACATTAAAAGAATATTTGGAAAAACAGATCAATGAACAGTTAAAGCAGGCTGTGTTAAGCGGAAAGAGAAAGGGTGAAGGCCCCTCTCTTATTAAAGTCCGTCCTGTAGAAATAAAAGGGCGTATTTTATATCAGGCGTCCTCCACAGAAGGAACGCAGATTTTTCATAAAAACTATGAGAGAGAAGAGGTTCTGGAGTTTCTTGAAAAAGAGATCACAGAGAATTTTACTCAGCTTCAGGGACAGGGAGAAACTCTTGACGGCACAGTTCTTGTAAGTAAAAAAGGAAAGATCACAGTAAAGGCAAAGAACCACCCTGCAAAAGAAAAAGTAAAAATCCAGGCGCACAACAGAGTAAAGCGCTATATTTTAAAGGAAGGAATCCCGGTTCCTTTTCTGATCGACCTGGGAGTTATGACAAAAACAGGTCAGATCGTATCCCAGAGATACGATAAGTTCCGCCAGATCAACCGTTTCCTGGAGTTTATAGAGGATATTCTTCCGAGACTTTCCAGGGAACGGGAAGTCACGATTCTTGATTTTGGCTGCGGAAAGTCATACCTGACCTTTGCCATGTATTACTATCTCAGAGAACTAAAGGGATATGATGTAAATATTATCGGGCTTGATTTAAAGACGGATGTGATCAGGCACTGCAATTCTCTGGCAGAAAAATACGGATATGAGAAGCTTCACTTTTATCAGGGAGATATTGCACAGTACGAGGGCGTATCTTCCGTAGATATGGTAGTGACTCTTCACGCCTGCGATACGGCTACAGATTATGCGCTTTTCAAGGCGGTGGAATGGGGCGCGGAGGTAATCCTTTCCGTTCCCTGCTGTCAGCATGAAGTGAACCGCCAGATTAAAAACGAGATGCTTTCTCCTGTTTTGAAATACGGGATTTTAAAGGAGAGAATGTCGGCTCTTATTACCGATGGAGTGAGGGCGGATCTTCTGGAAGCAATGGGGTATGACACGCAGATCCTGGAATTTGTGGATATGGAGCACACGCCTAAGAATCTTCTGATCCGCGGAGTAAAAACAGGCAGGAAGAAGAGCAGGGAGGAAGTAACCAGGATGATGAGGGAGCTTCAGATCCGTCCTTCTCTTGAGAAGCTTCTTTTTGCTGAAGAGAAGCAGGATAAAGAAAAACAGGACAAGGGGGAGTGATATGAAAAAATTCTTGCGAAAATTTCTCATACTCTTTCTTGTATTTGTGGCAGGAGTTACAGTAACGTCTCTTTTGCAGAACCACAGGACAACGGACAACCGTTCCGATATGAACGAGCCGGTTCTTCCAGAGGTTATGGTGCAGTTTGGAAATACGGCAGCAAACAGAATGTGCGGCTATACACAGGAGATGCAGACGGATTTTACGAGAGACAGCATCACTCCCATTGATACTACGAAACAGATTACCTTTCTTATTGCGCCGTATGGAACGGAGGTAAAAAGTCTTTCCTATGAAATCCGTACCTCAGACGGAAGCAAGGTAATTGAAAACAGAAAAATTAAAAACCTTTCTTCAGGAGAGGAGCATTTAAAGGCGCAGGTTACCATTAACAGCGACCTTCTTATGAGTCAGGAATATTCCCTCCAGATTTCTCTTGATACGGAGAAAGGTCCCGCTTATTATTACACAAGGCTGGTATCAAGAACACAGCTTAATACGGAGCAGTATTTAAAGTTTGTAAACAGCTTTTACGAGCGCTGCATGGATAAAGAAACAGCAGAGGAGCTGACCGCCTATCTGGAAGCAGGAACATCTGACGGAGGAATGAATTTTTCCGACGTAAATATAGGATCGACCTTTGCCACAATAAGCTGGGGAGATTTAAAACCTCAGATTTATAAAAAAGGAGTGCCTGTTATTAAAGATATTAATGAGACAACGGCAAGTGTTTCCATTGACTATCAGATTTCTGCCATAGCAGACAACGGCGCTATAGAAGTTTATGACGTGACGGAGTTTTACAGAATGCGATATACGGAAACACGTATCATGCTTCTTGATTTTGAGCGTTCTGCCGGACAGGTATTTAATCCGAAAACATCAGTTGTTTCTGATAAAGGACTTCTTCTGGGCGTGAGAGATAAGGACGTACATTATGTAGTAAATGAAAGCGGTACGGCAGCAGCCTTCGTTCAGCAGGGAGATCTTTGGAGCTATTCTCCTGAAAATGGAAAAATTGTGAAGATTTTCAGTTTCCGGGGAGAGGAGCAGGAGGATTTCCGGTATGTGCGCCAGGAGCATGATATAAAAATCATCCGCATGGCAGATAACGGAGATGTGGATTTTGTCCTCTACGGATATATGAACAGAGGAATCCGAGAAGGTTACAGCGGCGTGGGAGTATACCATTACAACAACGATCAGAATGTAGTGGAGGAAAAAGTTTTTATTCCGTCTACGGAATCCTTTGAATTTCTGAAAAAAGACCTTGGAACGCTTTCTTACGTGAGCGGCGATAATATGCTGTTTCTCCTGTTTGCGCAGAAGCTTTACATGGTAAATATTAACGGCGGAGGATATAAAATTCTGGACGAGGGGATCCGAAGCAGCAGCTTTGTCGTATCTGATACAAACGCACATGCAGCGTGGGTAGTGCAAAGCGGAGAGCATAAGGGGCAGCTTAAGGAGATTGAATTTGACACTCTTAAGACAAGATTTTTAACGCCGGCGGAAGGAGAAAAACTGAAAACGCTGGGCTTTATGAATGAGGATCTTGTGTATGGAATGATAAAGCAGGAAGATATTCTGAAGGACAAAAACGGGAAGACTACAGAAGGAATCCACACGGTAAGAATCGAAGATTTTGACGGAAATGTAAAAAAGGAATACAAAAAGGAGGGCCTGTACATTACGAATGTTTCTATCGGAAATACTCTGATGGAATTTCAGCTTTCCGCAAAAGGAGAGTCCGGTTATACTTTCAAAAAGAAAGATAATATTATGAATAATAAAAAAGCGGCCGCAAGCCAGGTGTCTGTGGAGCTTACGTCCACCAACCGGACAGGTACGCTTGTGCGTCTTGCCTTTGAAGAAAAACCGGCAGTGGACAAGCCGCTTGTAGTGACTTCCAAAGTGAGAAGCGTTGAGAATGAGCCGGTTACACTCGATACACAGACGCCGGATGAAAATGTATATTATGTGTATGCAAAAGGCGGACTGGAGGGGATTTATACAAATCCTGCTCAGGCAGTAGAAAAGGCAGATGCCAAAACAGGCGTTGTTTTAAACCGTTCTCAGCAGTATGTATGGGAGAGAGGAAACAAAAAAACACAGATACAGCTAAATATTCAGGATATTCCGGAAGTGATACGGACAGGATCCTGGGATAAAAACAAACTGCAGGAAGGACTTGGGAAAACAGGAACCGTGATTGATCTTTCCGGCTGCAGCCTTGACAGCGTATTGTACGAAGTCAGCGTCCAGAGGGCAGTTGTGGCAAAGACAGGAAGTGATACAAGCGCAGTGATCGTGGGATATGATGAATATAATACCTGGCTTTACGATCCGGCAACAGGAGAGACGAAGCCATATGGAATGAACGACAGTACAGAGCTTTTCCAGAAAGCGGGAAATGTGTTCATCAGTTACGTGGAGAAGCCTGGTTATTAAATTATTTTAAGATTTTCAAAAAAAATCTATATTTACAATTTTATCAGAATCAGATAAAGTAAAGAGAGACTGTTTTTAACCCCAGGAGGGAGAAGGAGGAAACGAAATGCAGAAGGAACTGATGCAGAAATTTTATGAAATATTTGGCGATGAGGGCGATGTTCGCAGCTATTTTGCACCGGGAAGAGTGAACCTCATTGGAGAACATACAGATTATAACGGCGGACATGTTTTTCCGTGTGCGCTTACAATCGGTACATATGGAATTGCGAGAAAGAGAGAGGACAGAAAAATCCGTTTCTATTCTGCAAATTTCTCAAAACTTGGCGTGATTGAGACTTCTCTTGACGATCTTGTACCGTCAGAGAAAGCGGGCTGGACAAATTATCCGAAGGGTGTAATGTGGACATTTGAGAAAAGAGGATATAAGCTGACAAGCGGTGTGGATTTCCTTATCTGGGGAAATATTCCAAACGGCTCCGGTCTTTCTTCTTCTGCATCACTGGAGGTTCTGACAGGAGTGATGTTAAGAGACCTGTTTGGATTTGACGAAATTACAATGCAGGATCTTGCGCTGATCGGACAGTATTCCGAAAACAATTTCAACGGAATGAACTGCGGTATTATGGATCAGTTTGCAAGTGCAATGGGTAAAAAAGACTGTGCGATTTTCCTTGACACAAGCAATTTAAACTTTGAGTATGCGCCTGTGAAGCTCCCGGATGCAAAAATCGTAATTACAAACAGCAAGGTAAAACACAGCCTTGTAGGTTCTGCATACAACGACAGAAGAAACGAGTGCGAGGCAGCGCTTAAAGATTTGCAGAAAGTGACAGATATTCAGACTCTCGGCGATTTGACAGAGGAAGAATTTGAGGCACATAAGGAAGCAATCCAGGATCCGGTATGCAGAGTTCGTGCAAAACACGCCGTTTATGAAAATCAGAGAACAATCAAAGCAGTAAACGCACTGAAAGAAAACAATATCGAAGAGTTTGGAAGACTGATGAACGCTTCTCACGTTTCTCTTCGTGATGATTATGAAGTGTCCTGTGAGGAAATCGATATTCTTGTAGACCTTGCATGGCAGATTCCGGGCGTGATTGGTTCCCGTATTACAGGCGGCGGCTTTGGCGGCTGCACAGTCAGCATTGTAAAAAATGACGCGGTAGATACTTTTATTGATACCATCGGAAAACAGTATAAAGAAAAAGTAGGCCATGAGGCAGAGTTTTATGTAGTGGAAATCGGCGATGGAGCCGGAAAGCTGGCATAAGAGCGAAAGGGGATTGGAAAATGCTGAACGAGAGTATAAGGAAACTGGTACAGTACGGGATTGATACAGGACTGACACCGGCATGTGAGAAAAATTATACAGTTAATCTTCTTCTTGACCTTTTTAAAGAGGATGAGTATGAAGAGCCAGCTGAAACTTTTACAGAAATCAATCTGGAAGAGGTTTTAAAAGAGCTTCTTGACGAGGCGGTAAAAAGAGGCATTATTGAGGACAGTGTTGTATACAGAGACTTATTCGACACAAAAATCATGAACTGTCTCATGCCCCGTCCTGCCCAGGTTCAGAAGGAATTTTGGGACAGATATGAGAAAAGCCCGGAGGAGGCGACAGATTATTTCTATAAACTGAGCCAGGACAGTGATTATATCCGCCGTTACCGTGTGAAAAAGGACAGAAAATGGAGTGTGGACAGTGAGTACGGCACAATCGACATTACCATTAACCTTTCAAAACCGGAAAAAGATCCGAAGGCGATTGCAGCAGCAAAGCTTGCAAAGGCAAGCAGCTACCCGAAATGTCTTCTCTGCCCGGAAAATGAAGGATATGCAGGAAGAGTCAATCACCCTGCAAGAGAGAATCACAGAATTATCCCTATCACTGTAAACGATACGCCGTGGGGATTCCAGTATTCTCCATATGTGTATTATAATGAGCACTGCATTGTGTTTAACAGCCAGCATACTCCTATGAAAATTGAGAGAAACACTTTTATCAAGCTTTTTGATTTTGTAAAGCTGTTCCCTCATTATTTCCTTGGCTCAAATGCAGACCTTCCTATTGTAGGCGGATCTATTTTAAGCCACGACCATTTCCAGGGAGGACATTATACTTTTGCAATGGCAAAAGCGCCGATTGAAAAAGAAGTTACGATTCCAGGTTATGAAGATGTGGAGGCTGGTATCGTAA
This sequence comes from uncultured Blautia sp., assembly GCA_900547615.1. Classification (GTDB taxonomy): domain Bacteria; phylum Bacillota; class Clostridia; order Lachnospirales; family Lachnospiraceae; genus Blautia_A. The sequence continues at coordinate 30,916 of URHH01000019.1, forward strand.
AATGGCCGCTTTCTGTTCTTCGTATCCGTCACAAAGATGAGAAGCGTCTGATTGACCTTGCTTCTCACGTTCTTGATGCATGGAGAGGATATACAGACGAGACTGCCTTTGTATTTGCAGAGACAGATGGAGAGCCTCATAACACTATTACCCCGATTGCGCGTAAAGTGGGAGATATGTTTGAACTTGATCTTACATTAAGAAACAATATTACAACAGAGGAGAATCCTCTTGGCGTTTACCATCCGCACGCACAGTACCATAACATTAAGAAAGAAAATATCGGTCTTATTGAGGTAATGGGACTTGCCGTACTTCCTGCAAGACTGAAAGAGGAGCTTGAGCTTCTCGGAGAATACATTCTGGAAGGAAAGGATATTTCCTCCAATGAAAAAATCGAGAAACATGCCGCATGGGCAGAAAGTTTTCTTCCAAAATACGATAATCTGAATAAAGACAATATTCAGGACGTTCTGCAGAAAGAGGTGGGCGAAGTATTCGTTCATGTTCTGGAGGACGCGGGCGTATACAAATGTACACCGGAAGGCAGAGCTGCGTTTATGCGCTTCATAGAAACACTTTAAGATAGAAAAAGACTGGCGAAAGCCGGTCTTTTTTCACCGGTGCTGTTGAAAGATGGAAAAAAATCGTATATAATGAAAAAAGTGTAACATTTTCTTAATAAACAGCTTTCGCCGGAGTGACCGGCAAGAAGGAGTTTTGATGAAAAAAATGAATAAAAGAAAAAAGAATCCGGGAAGATTTTTAATGGTTTTTCTGATGATGGCACTGATGTTGTTTGGAGCC
>URHH01000020.1 GCA_900547615.1 uncultured Blautia sp.
CCAGATAAATCCGCAGTGGCTGCCTTTCTTCTTCTGTCGTCGTCAATGGCGGCATAGTGCTTTTTCGTCGTATTTACGTCTCTGTGCCCCAGAACATCTGCAACGAGATAAATATCCCCTGTTTCCTGATAAAGGGCGGTACCGTAGGTACTGCGAAGCTTGTGCGGCGTAATTTTCTTTGTAGTTGTAATTTCTCTTGCATATTTCTTTACAAGATTTTCTACTGCCTGTACGCCCATTCTGCGGCGCTGGGTAGAATAGAAGAGAGCGTGCTCATGTCCGGCTATGGGAGTGATCCCGCTTCGCACTTCAAGATAATTTTTAAGCGCTTTTGCAACCTCATCGCCAAAATACACGATCATTTCATTTCCGCCTTTTCGCGTCACGCGGATCCCGTTATTTTTAAAATCCACATCTTCTATATCAAGCCCCACACACTCGGAAACGCGGATTCCCGTGCCTAAAAGAAGAGTTACAAGGGCAAGGTCCCGTTCCTTTGTTTTCTCATAATACACGCGTTTCTGACCGCTTAAAGACTCTCCGCAGTGTTCGATATAATCAAGGAGCATGGCAACCTCGTCCGTATCCAGGCGGACAATGGTTTTCTGGTGGATCTTGGGAACATCGATTAAAACCGTGGGATTGGTATGGATCAGTTCCCGTTTATAATAATAAGCATAAAAGCTTCGAAGAGCGGAAATCTTTCTTTTTAATCCGCGTTCGCCGTTTGTTTCCGTTTTATCTTTAGACTGATAAACCTTCAAATATTCCATGTATTCCTCAAGATCGACAGCCTTGATCTGATCCAGAACATCAACCTTGAAGTCCCGGAGGGTACGGTCTTTAAACGCAGGATTTGTATCAAGAAGAAACTGAAAAAAAATACGAATGTCATACGCATAGGAAATTCTTGTTTTTGTTGTGGTCGTTGTATCGATAGCGCGGAAATAATCCCTGCAGAAATCAGGAAGTGTACTTAAAACTTCGCGGAGCTTTAATGTATTTTGAATATCATTTTGTTCCTTATAAGTTACTTTTTTATCTAAATAATCCATCATAAGAAGCAGCCTCCTTTTTATTTATGTATATCTATTTGAAAAACTATGGTTTGTCGTATAGATGTATCTGTATCCGGATGTCCAATTCTTAAAGAATGGATTCATCCAGAATTATGGTAAACGGACCGTCGTTTTCAAGGGAAACTTTCATGTCTGCGCCGAAAATTCCATGCTGCACAACAGGGATCGATTTTTTCGCCTGAGCGATCATATATTCATAAAGCTCATTTGCCTGATCCGGAGCGCCGGCTTCAATAAAACTTGGACGATTTCCCTTTTTACAATTTGCATATAATGTAAACTGAGAAACAATTAAAAGTTCGCCGTTTACGTCTGCAAGGGACAAATTTGTTTTTCCTGCTTCATCTTCAAAAATACGAAGTCCGAGCATCTTTTTCAGATATTTATCGGCAGTCTCTTTTGTGTCCTCTTTTCCCACTCCAAGAAGGACCAGGAAGCCCTTGTTAATGCTTCCTGTCACCTCTCCATTTACTTTTACCTCTGCGTGATTGACACGCTGTATTACAAGTTTCAATTTTTGCCTCCTTTTTTGACCCTGTCAATCAGTTTCTTGATATTTTCTTTTAAGATCATCCACAGTGCAAGAAGAAATTTAACAAGCGCATTCCAGAGCTTTACAAAAAATCCGTCCGGCTCCTGTTTCTCTTTCACCGGTTTTTCTTCTTTTTTCAGAGGAAGGGGTTTTCTTGTTTCCGGATCCAGACAGTCGATTTCCAGATACTCCTCTTCTGCTTCCGGCATCTCCTTTCCCTTCAGGGAGTGACCGATAAGATTCCATATAGCTGCATAAATAACTGCACATACAGGAACACCTATGATCATACCCGGAATGCCGAACAGTCCCCCTCCTATCATAATGGCAACAATAACCATAAAGCTGGAAAGACCTGTGGAATCTCCCAGGATTTTCGGACCAAGGATATTTCCGTCAAATTGCTGAAGGACAAGGATAAACAGCGCAAAATACAGACTCTTCAAAGGATCGATAAAGAGGATCAGCAAAATACAGGGAATAGCTCCCAGATATGGACCGAAAAATGGAATGACATTTGTCACGCCTACGATCACGCTGATCAAAATGGCATACGGCATATCCATAAGCGTTGTTCCAATATAACAGAGAACGCCGATGATTGCGGAATCCAGAATTTTTCCGCTGATGAACCCGCCGAAAGTCTTGTGAGTAAAGCGCATGGCATAAATGGTCGTGTTTGCCCATTTTTCCGGCATGATTGCATAGACAAACATCTTGCTCTTTGCCACAAAGCGCTCTTTGTCTGCAAGAACGTACAAAGAAACAATGGATCCGATCAAAAAGTTTTTCAAAAACAGAACCACGTCAAAAATTCCTGCGGAAATATTCTTTAACATATTCTGCATCTGCGGCAGAATGTTGGTTGTGAGATAATCCTGTGCCTGCGCAGAATACTGATTTAACATATTAATGGTATCTGCGTCCATATCCCAGCCTTTCTCTATAAAAGAGTTAAGCCACTGCTCCACTACAGTCACGTAGCTTGGAAAGCTGTAAATGATGTTCATGATGCTCCGGATAAGCTGCGGAAGAATCATCATCACAAGAGCATAAATTACGACAAGAAGAAAAAGAAGGGAGGATATAACGCAAATCCACCGTGTAATTCGCTGCCCTCTTTTTTCAAGTTTCACTCCTGCTTTTGTCATAAGGGGATAGACAACAGATTTCTCAAGAAAATTTACAACAGCGCTTAAAAGATAAGCAATGGCAATTCCGTAGATGATCGGCGCCATGATCCCCAGAAATGTTTTAATTCCTGCAAGAAGGGTGTTCATATGGAAAATCCCGTAATAAAACAGCATACTTGCGGCAATGACAAGAAAGGCGGTTACCCCCCAGTGCAGATAACGGTTGTCCCAACGATATTTCATAAACTCCTCCATTCATTCTTTCAGTGACAGTCTTTACTGCCCAATTTCCTATCATTATAACACATCTCTGTGAAAATGTGTCAATATTTTTTCTGCTGTTTTGTGTTGCGGAGAGCCCGGAAACAGGATATAATAGCTCCGTACTGATTTACAGACAAATATACCATCATAAGAAAGAGCACTATAAGAAAGGATATACTTATATATGAAATTACAGCAGTTATTAAGTGTGACAAGAAAAGCTGTGGACGAATTCCAGATGATACAGGAAGGGGATAAGATTGCAGTTGGCGTTTCCGGTGGAAAAGACAGCCTTACGCTCCTCTATGCCCTTCACGGGCTCAAACGCTTCTATCCCCAGTCTTTTACCATTGAAGCTATTACTGTAGACCTGGGTTTTGAGGGCGTATCTATGGAACCGATCCAGAAGCTGTGTGATGAACTTGGAATTCATTATACCCCCATTCCCACCGAAATCTATAAAATCATATTTGAGGACCGGAAAGAAAGCAATCCCTGTTCTCTCTGCTCCAAAATGAGAAAGGGCGCTCTAAATGAAGTGGCAAAAGAACTTGGCTGCAATAAAGTAGCCTATGGTCATCATAAGGATGATGTGATGGAAACCATGCTTATGTCCCTGATTTATGAGGGACGATTCCATACCTTCTCTCCCGTTACATACTGGGACCGCATGGGGCTTACGTTAATCCGTCCGCTCCTTTTCATGGAAGAAAAAGATGTCATCGGTTTTCAGAATAAATACGACCTTCCCGTCGTAAAAAACAAGTGTCCTGCTGATGGAAATACAAAAAGGGAATATATAAAAAATCTCCTTCACCAGTTAAACCAGGATAACCCGGGGGTAAAGGAGCGTATGTTTACAGCAATTTTAAATGGAAATATCAAAGGATGGGACAGGGGATTCTCGAAATGAGAATCCCCTTCTTTAAAAATCACGTTATTTTATTTTTCCTTCAGTGAATCAAAAATACGGACTGCTTCTATAATGGCACGTGCGGTTCCCTCTACTCCCAGCCTGCTGCTGTCAATGCAAAGGCTGTATCCGGAAGCTGCGCCCCATTTTTTATTGGTATAATAATTATAATAGCTGGAACGGCTCTTGTCTGTCTTTGTGATCATATCCTTGGCTTCTTTTGCGTTCTTGCTGTATTTTCCGGAAATACGGCGGATTCTCCATTCCATATCTGCATGGATAAATACGCTGAAGCAGTTGGGATTGTCGGCAAGGGCATAATCTGCACATCTTCCTACCATTACACATGGACCTTCTGAGGCAAGTTTTTTGATCGCATCAAACTGTGCCAGAAATACTTTATGGTTCATAGGCATATCTGTAAATCCTGCGGAGGAATATCCAAAAGAATATGTATCCATTACAAGTGAATACAGAAAGCTGTTTGTAGGTTTTTCATCATGATTTTCAAATAATTCCTTACAGATACCGCTGTCATTTGCCGCATGTTCCAGAAGTTCTTTATCGTAACATTTGATACCAAAATATTTTGCTACCTCCTGACCGATCTGTCTGCCTGCGCTTCCATACTGACGTCCTATTGTAATAACTGAACTTGTTGTGTTCATAACTGCCACTCCCTTCACTGAAAAATTCATATTATTATTATTATACTATATTTTCCCGGGAAATGGCAACTATTTTCGTAATTTTTCTAATAATTTCAGGAAATATTCTGGCAAAGGTGCCGTAAATTCCATGTACGTATTTGTGACAGGGTGTAAAAATCCAATAACCATTGCATGAAGCGCCTGGCCCTGTAAATGATAAGGATTTTTTGAAGAACCGTACGTCATATCCCCCAGAAGAGGGTGCCCAATGCTTGCCATATGCACGCGGATCTGGTGCGTCCTGCCTGTTTCAAGCTGGCACTCAATATAAGTAGCGTTTCCGAAACGTTCCAGAACACGGTAATGAGTAACCGCCTCTTTTCCGTTTTTATAATTGATCGCCATCTTCTTTCTGTCTGCAGGGTGGCGTCCGACAGGTCCTTCAATGGTTCCCTCATCGTCTTTTAAATTCCCCTGTACGACTGCGCGGTATTTTCTTGTGATGCTGTGTACCTTAAGCTGTTCTGCGAGAATGCGGTGGCACGTATCCGTCTTACAGATAAGAAGCGCGCCGGTCGTGTCCTTGTCGATCCTGTGCACAATACCAGGGCGCATAATGCCGTTAATCCCGGACAGATTTCCCTTACAGTGAAATAAAACGGCATTTACAAGAGTTCCGGATAAATGACCGGCGCTTGGGTGAACCACCATATCCTTCGGCTTATTGACCACCATAAGCGAATCGTCCTCGTAGAGAATATCAAGAGGAATTTCTTCAGGAAGAATATCCGGTTCCCCCGGCTCCGGAACAGAAACAGAGACAACATCTCCCTCCTGAACCTTATAATTGGCTTTTATCTCTTTTTCATTTACTGTAATGCTTTTCTCTTTTAAAAGCTTCTGCAGGTAAGAACGTGATATATCTTCCATATTATCGGAGAGATACTTATCGATCCGGATTCCTGCATTTTCTTTTTCTACCTGAAAAATGATTTTATCCATATCTTATTTTTCCTTTTTTCTGAAACTTAAAAAGTCGAAATCGTCGTCTTTTTTATATTTGAAAAAGACAAGGATCACAAGGAGGATCCCGCCGCATACTACATAAATATCTGCCATGTTAAAGACAGGAAAATCAATCAGGGAAATATAAATAAAATCAATGACATATCCGCGAAAAACGCGGTCTATCATATTTCCGAGTGCGCCGGAAAGCATAAGTGCGCAGACTGCCATAAGAGGAATGTAATACCGCTTCTTTGGGATTTTTATAAAAACCCAGATGATCAGGGCAAAAAGAATCATGCTCACAACGGCAAAAAAAGTGGTAGAACCCTGAAACATTCCAAATGCAATGCCTCTGTTTTCCGGATACAGATATTTCAGTTCCAATATACCGGGAATCAGAGAGACTGCCTCTTTCCCTTTTAGATGTGCTGCGGACAGAAGTTTTGTATACTGATCCAGAAATACGGCGCCGGCAACAAACAGAATACTAAAAAAAGCGCACCGACCGGCTGATAAAAAGATATTCTCCTCTCTTTTTTTCATATGAGAATCTCCTCAACAGCCTGCAGCAGCTCCTCATCAGTAACCGTTTTATCTATAAAGCTTTTTCCGATCCCGTCCATAAGAATAAATTTAATCTGCCCCTGTTCCATCTTCTTGTCTTTTTTTGTGGCTGCAAGCACTTTTTCTGCCTGTAACCCTTCTGTTTTTAAGGGAAGATCGTAACCCTTAAGTCCAAGAAGAATCTCCCTGTATTCTTCTTCAGTGAGAAGTCCGCGCTCCTTTGAAAGGAAGGCGGCAGCGTGAAGACCAAGTCCTACGCACTGTCCGTGCCCAAGAGTAAAATCCTTCAGTTTTTCCACGGCATGTCCCACAGTGTGACCGAGATTTAAAAGGGTTCGCTCTCCCTGTTCTTTTGGATCACGTTCCACAACGCCAGCCTTGATTTCGCAGCACCTTCTTACAACAGAAGTTAAAAGTGCAGAATCCAGGTTCCGGATCTTTTTCTGTTCTCTGCATACAAACCGGAAAAATTCTCCGTCGCAGATAAGACCTGTTTTTAAAACCTCTCCCATTCCACAGATAAATTCTCTTTCAGGAAGCGTCTTTAAAGTATTGAGATTCATATACACAAGGCGGGGCTGGCAAAAAGCGCCTACCATATTTTTGTACTGAGCCATATCCACGCCTGTTTTTCCGCCTACGCTGCTGTCTACCTGAGCCAGAAGTGTTGTTGGTATCTGGATAAAATCAATGCCTCTTAAATAAGTAGCCGCAGCAAAGCCTGTGAGGTCTCCGGTCACACCGCCTCCGAGAGCGGCAAGGACACATTTTCTGTCAAATTCTCTTTCTATGAGAAAGGTATAAAGCTTTGATACCGTGTGAAGATTTTTATTTTCTTCCCCTGCCGGAAAGGAAAATACACATACCTCTTCAGCAGCTTTTTCCAACTCCTTTTTTACTTCTTCTGCATAAAGAGAGAAGGTGTTTCTGTCACATACAAGACAAATCCTTCGTCCGGTTAAATGTTCTTTCGAAAGCGCTTCGGAAAGTCCTTTAAAATCCTGTTCAAAATAAATGGGATAGTGAAACTCGTTGTCTCTTTTTACAAGTAATGCGTCCATAATCTGTCTCCTTATGAAGTGTAGCGTAACAATCGTACGCTGTATCTGCCTTTCTTTGTCTGCCCTGTGATCCCGTCATAGAGAAAACGTCCTTTTCCTCTTACGGAAATAATATCCCCTTCCTTTGGTTCATAACCGTTTGATGTGATCAGGCGTCCGTTTACAAATACAAGTCCCCCTTCTATAAAAGAGACCATACTGCTTCTGGAAGACTGAAATGCCAGAGAAATCAGGGAATCAAGTCGCACAGATGCACAGGTTCCGCTTACTGGCTCCATCTTGGGTTTCGGAAGCTCGGCGGGGTTTTCTATTTTTTCCACGATCACTTCTGTATGACGGATCCGGAAAAGATTTTCCAGGAAAAAATCTGTCATTTTGCTTAAACAAAACAGATACGCCTCTTTCTCCTCTGTAAGAATATCACCGACAACGCTTCTGTCCACGCCAAGATTTAAAATGGCTCCCAGATAATCTCTATGTGTAAGAGCCTCTGAAAATTTTGCCGCGCGTGGACGGATCCGTAGACAATCGATGGGATATTCCCAGGGATAAGCAAGAGCATCAGAATGAAATGCCACCATCTGACGCTCTGCATTGTCGTAGCCGCCAAAACTTTCCACGATCACACCAGATGAACGGAAATCCAGGCTGTTTACTATATTTCTTTCATTCAAATTAAGAAAATCCGAAAAAGTCACAATATCTCTCTGAAAAGAGATATTGGCTAATTCCCGGATTCTCTTAGTAAAAAACTCATTTTTATCCATTGGTATTAATATCCTGCCCTCACAGAAGGAACAGAGCCTCCGAGAATATTCTGAAGGTCGCCTGTAATATCTACATTATAAGGTCCAAGTACAAAGATGTAGCTGGAAACTTTCTGAAGACTTCCTCCCAGAGAATAACAGGCGCCGGAGGTAAAGTCAATGATTCTCTGAGCAAGCTCCATATCAATTCCTTCCAGATTTAAAATGACAGTGGAATTATCTACAAGTGTATCTGCAATCTCTCTCGTATCTTCCATAGAAGAAGGTTTGATCACACAGACTTCCATATTTGGTGCCTGTGTACCACGTTTACTGCTTCTCATAGGTGTGATCTTCGGAGAGGCAACCGGGCGGGAAGCACGTTCCTGTCTTGCCGGCGCTTTTGCAGCAGCCGTTTTTACACTTGCTCTGGAAGAAGCTTTCACCGGAACTTCCTCTTCCTCATCATCGTCCTCGTCAAGATAATCCATATCGTCCATGTCATCATCTGATTTTCTGGCAAATTTTTCAAAAAATTTCTTCTTCGGTCTTTCTTCTATTTCGTCATCAAGGAAATCGTCTTCTTCATCGTCCATCAGACTGTCATCTAAGTAATCGTCATCCTCGTCCATATTATCATTCAGCTTGATGGCATTCAAAAACTTACCTAAAACGTCCATTTTAATCTCCAATCTTTATTTCATAATTTTATCTAACTGCATAGTTTCTCTCTCCGAAGATACCTGTTCCAACACGTACCATCGTAGCGCCCTCCTGGACCGCAACCTGATAATCTCCAGTCATACCCATGCTCAGGACGCTCATAGTAATATTATTAATGTTTTTCTCTCTAATGTCAACACTTAATTTCCTTAATTTGTGAAAAACTTCTCTGTTTTCTTCCGGATTTTCCACAAATGGGGCGATTGTCATAAGTCCCTGAACCTGAACATGGGAATAATCAGATACTTTTTCCAGAAAAGGAAGAACTTCTTCCGGGGAAAGGCCATACTTACTCTCCTCCTGTGCAACATTGACTTCCACAAGTACAGGTACAACTACATTTTTCCTGGCTGCCTCCTGCTCAATGGTTTCTGCAAGTCGGAGAGAATCTACGGAATGTATCATGGCAACCTTATCCACAATGTATTTTACCTTATTTCTCTGGAGATGTCCGATCATATGCCACTGTACATCGTCCGGCATCTGCTCATATTTATCCATAATTTCCTGAACCTTATTTTCACCGAAAATCCTCTGCCCACAATCGTATGCTTCCATAAGCATGGATACCGGTTTTGTCTTGCTCACCGCGATCAAAGTAACTTCTTCACTCGCGCGCCCGGAGGCAGCACAGCTTCTTTCAATATTTTCTTTTACTTTTTTCAGATTTTCCTGTATCATCATATTCCTCCTGCAGTTTATTAATAGAGAATATCCTCTTCTTTTACCTCTGACGCATCCCGGACAATGTGGTCGTATCTGGAAAGCCCGTAGGACGTTCCCTTTGAAACAATGGCATATTCTTCATTTTGATCAAGAACTTCAATTCTTCTGAATACGGCATACCCCTGATTGATGCAGTACGCACCCTCCAGAACGGCAGTTTCTCCTATAATATAGCGCTCCTGGGAGTCGGGATTGATCACGGCATCTCCCTCTTTAAATGCGTTTTTATCTACATAATATATATAGGAAGGTTCTTTTTCTTCTGTTTCCTCTGAACCAAGAGAAGTAGCCTGCTCCTGTTCCACTCTTGCATAAACAGTAGGCGTTACAAAGGTTGTCACGTTATCTCCTGATTTATTTTTACCGGCTATGAAAAATCCCTCTTCTCCGCCTTTGCTGCTGGAAGCAAAAGCAGAAGGAATGGTATAAAATTCTTTTGTCACAACAGAGGATAAAGGAATTTTAAGACCTGTTACTGTATTTGTTACAAGCTCAATATCAAGAAAACGGTCGGAAGCATAACGTACAAGCCCTTTATTGAAATCGAGCTTTCCGTATTTTCCCCCTTCAATTTCTACAATGGAAAAATCTCCGCTCTGGGTCATTCCGTCTTTTAAAAATTTTACACGCATTACGGTTCGGTCTGCCAGGCGTGACGCCTGCTTTTCACTCAGGGGAATTAAAAGACTCCATCTTTCATCAGTGATCAGTGTGTAAATATCATCTCCTGCTTCCACTTTTTTCTGTGTTTTTAAATCGGTCTCATGATAGGAATTCTGGTCGAAATCTTCTGCTGTTATTGTATCGGCTGTCTTGCCCTCATATCCATCTTTGGAGTAAAGGACAATCCCGTCAGCCTGCGCTTTGCTGATCGTCTGATTGCCAAGAGTAACCGGTTCCATGCTTACAAGGTTTTCCTCTGAAATTTCTTCCTCTCCGTCACCAGAAGAGACAAGAGGCGCTGTTGACTCTCCTGTCACACCGGAATATTGGAGGATACTTCCCTCAAGCTGATATTTAAAGCCGTAAGTATTATGAAACTGACTGGAAGAAAAGCCTTTGGAAAAACTCATCATATCGCTTCGGATCTGGTCAAGCTCCTCCTGATCCAGCTGGACGCCGCCTTCCGGGCTTTTCGATGTGCTTAAAGCGTATACCGCGCCGTTTGCATTTATCTTATTTCCCTCCCTGGCATAATAGTTTACGTATCCGCCGGATTCTGCCTGTACAACCGTCTCCTCTCTGATAGCGAGCCCTGTGTATGTCTCGTTTCTGGATAAAGGTCCTGATGTGACCTGATAAGATTCAATATGATCCGATGTCATATAAAGAAACGCACTGAAAATCATATATATAAAAAGTACGCCAAACATTGCAGTTGCAATATTGCGTCCGAATATTTTTTTCAATCTTGCAAAAATTCCCGGCGTTTTGCCGGAATGATTTTTTGTATCTGGCAAACAAATGCCTCCTTTTTGAATTTTCTTTCATCGCATTTTATAAGTATATCATTTTCTTCCGGCAAAAACAAGGAAAACAAAAGTTTCCATTTTACCGAATATCTGTTTGCTTTTTTCCTAAAAGTATGGTATGATAACAGTAATAAAAAAGAACATAAGAACTTACAGGAGGTACTCCCTATGGCATATGGCAAAATCACACAGAAACAGCTTGAGATTTTGAATTATTTAAAAAACGAGATCATTAACAGAGGCTTCCCGCCTTCTGTCCGTGAAATCTGCGACGCAGTCGGTTTAAAATCCACATCATCTGTTCATTCTCATCTGGAAACGCTTGAGAAAAACGGATATATCCGAAGAGACGCCACAAAACCGAGAGCGATTGAAATTATTGACGACAACTTCAATCTTGTCCGCCGTGAGGTGGTAAATGTTCCGCTTGTTGGCACCGTAGCAGCCGGACAGCCAATTCTTGCTGTGGAAAATATTGAGACTTACTTCCCTGTCCCGGCAGAATTTATGCCCAATGAGCAGAGTTTCATGCTGAAAGTCAAAGGAGAAAGTATGATCAACGCCGGTATTTTTGATGGAGATCAGGTTCTCGTAAAACAGCAGAATACAGCAGAAAACGGAGATATTGTGGTAGCGCTTGTAGAAGATTCCGCCACAGTAAAAACTTTCTACAAAGAAAAAGGTTATTACCGCCTCCAGCCGGAAAACGACAACATGGATCCTATCATTGTGACAGGAAATGTGGAAATTCTCGGCAAGGTATTCGGGGTATTCCGTTTTTATCAGTAAATCTTTCTCTTACAAAACAACATAAGGCGGTTTCCTGTTTAAGAAGCCGCCTTATCTTTTTATTCTGTTTATTTTTCTTCCAGAAACTCGGATACGTCCAGTTCCTTTCCATCTCTCCAGATTCGTTCCAGATCATAGAAAAGACGGTTTTCCTCATCAAATACATGAATGATCACATCACCGTAATCCATAAGAACCCAGGCGGAATTTTTTGTTCCCTCCACCTGTTTTGCTTCATATCCGGCACGGCCAAGCTGCTCATCCACATTGTCAACCATAGCCTGTACCTGGTTCTGATTGGAGCCGCTCGCGATAACAAAGTAATCTGCAATGACGGAAACTTCATGAATATCAATTACCTTAATGTCTTTTCCTTTTTTATCATCCAGAGCCTGACATGCCAGAGTTACCATTTCTCTTGATTTACTCATTTTATGCCTCCTTATTTCGTTTCATGTGCAGTTCCCTATAATAAGAAAATGCTTCTTTTGTTATATTATCTACGTTCTGGGGATTTTCATCTAAATATTCCAGTGTATCTTTTAAAATTTCATACAGACATTCGTCAAGATCCTGAAAAGCCAGCCTGCGGATCTTATCCAGATTTGGCGCTTTATTCCGCATCGGTTCAATATAATCCGCAATATATACAATTTTTTCCAGAAGACTCATCTCTCTGCGGCCCGTTGTATGATACGTGATGGCGGACAGAATTTCCTCATCTTCAATATCGTACTTTTTTCTGGCAATGTATGCTCCAAGTTTTGCATGAAGGAGCAAAGGATGTTCTTTCTCAAAATCGGTGACCGGAATCTTATGCTGGCTGCACAGCTTCAGTTTCTTTTTCGTGGGTATACATTTTGCACAGTCGTGAAGAAGACCGGCAGCCTGGGCATTTTCCAGATCATACCCGTGAACCATTGCGAGAGACGCGCAGGTATACATGACTCCAAGTGTATGGGCAAATCTGTTTTCGTCCAGATACTTTGCAAGCTTTTTCTCCATTTTTATGAAATCGTATTTTGCCATCTTTTGTAAATCCCCTTTTTTTCAATAAAATCAATTACCGGGTCCGGAACATAATAGCGGATACTTTTCCCTTCCTGTATCCAGGTACGAAGCTCCTGACTGGATACGTCCACGTTCATGGTTTCCAACAGGAGAAACTCTCCCTGATATAGCTGAGAAGCCTTTTTCATTTCTTCCAGAAGCTTTTCAGCAGAAGCATGATTTCTGGAAGCGACTACCATAATACAGCATTGACAGATACGTTCCGGATTTTTCCAGGTATGAAGATTAAAAAGGGAATCTGCTCCGATAATAAAATAATAATCCGTATCCGGCTGTTCCCTTTTCAGAGTTTCCAGCGTATGGTAAGTGTAGGTGTACCCATCTTTCTCCATCTCTAAAAGAGACAGGGAAAAATGCGGGTTGCCGGAAATAGCGCGGCGCACCATCGACACCCGCTCTCTATCTGTAGCTCTGCCTTCCCTTTCTTTTTTATGGGGAGGATTTCCGGAAGGCATAAACCATACCTCGTCCAGTCCAAGCTGTTCATATGCCTGCTCTCCCAGAATCAGATGTCCTACATGGATCGGGTCGAACGTACCGCCCATAATTCCTATTTTTTTTCTTTTTTTGCCCATTTCCGCCTCCTGAAATCAGGGAAGGACGATTTTTTTCTTCTCTTTTTTACCTTCTCGGTATAAAACAATTTTTTTTCCGATTACCTGTACCACCTGAGAATGTGTTCTTTCTGCCAGTACGGCAGCCATCTCTTTCGGATCTTCCAGACAGTTCTGAAGAACGCTGATCTTGATCAGTTCTCTTGCAGCAAGCGCTTCCTCGACAGAAGCGGTATTTTCCGGTGTCAGCCCGCTTTTTCCAAGCTGAAGGATAGGATCCATTGTCATGGCAAGGCTTTTTAAATAGGCTCTCTGCTTACTTGTCATTTTCTTCCTCCTGTTTATTTATAATAATCGAAATCAAATCCATACATACGGACGGTGTCGCCTTCCTGGATACCTGCTTTTTCAAGCTCTTCCAGAATACCGCCGTCCTTCAAAAATTTCTGGAAAAATGCAAATCCCTTTTCGGAATCCAGATTTGTATAACCAAGCATTTTTTCTATTTTCGGTCCTTCCACAACAAAGATATGCTCGTCCTCTTCCAGATGTTCTACTGTAAATGGAAGGTTTTCTGTAATTAACACGTCCTCCGGGAAAAATTCCTGTTCAAATACGATCGGTTCCCGTTCACAGGAATCAAGAAGCTCTTTTACATGGAAAAGAAGCTCGCGAACGCCCTGTCCGGTAACTGCAGAAATCGGATATACGGAAATCCCTTTTGGCTCAAACTCTGCTTTCAGCTTATCAATGGGGCTTTCTTCTCCGTCTTCGAAAATGCAGTCAATTTTATTTGCTGCAATTACCTGGGGACGGGAAGCAATTTCCGGATTATAGGCTTCCAGCTCTTTGTTGATTTTATAAATATCCTCAATAGGGTCTCTTCCCTCTGTAGAAGCTGCGTCCACAATGTGGATCATCACTCTTGTACGCTCGATGTGACGGAGAAACTCGTATCCAAGTCCGACACCTTCAGAAGCCCCTTCAATAAGACCCGGTATATCGGCAATGACAAACCCGCCGTTTTCCGTGTCAACAACGCCAAGATTCGGGCTTAAAGTTGTAAAATGATAGTTGGCGATTTTTGGCTGCGCATTTGTGACACGGGAAAGGAAAGTAGATTTTCCAACATTTGGAAATCCTACAAGCCCCACGTCTGCAATTACTTTCAGTTCAAGAAGAACCTCGAGTTCCTGCGCCGGCTGTCCGGGCTGTGCGTACTTTGGTACCTGCATGGTAGCTGTTGCGTAATGCTGATTTCCCTTTCCGCCGCGGCCGCCTTTTAATACAACCTGGCGTCTGTTTTCTCCGGACATATCTGCGATTACTTTGCGTGATTCCGCTTCCATGATTACGGTTCCTTCCGGAACTTTCAGTACAATGCTTTTTCCGTCAGAACCGTGACAGCGGCGTTTTCCGCCTTCCTCACCGTCCTGTGCCTTATATTTTCTTTTATGACGGTAGTCGCCTAAGGTATTCTGCCCTTCATCTACTTCAAAAATAACGTCTCCGCCGCGACCGCCGTCTCCGCCGTCCGGACCGCCGTTTGGAACATATAATTCTCTTCGGAAACTTACATGTCCGTCTCCGCCTTTTCCGGAACGGATTAAAATTTTTGCTCTGTCTGCAAACATAATCTACCTCTGTTCTCTTTTATGAAAAGAGAGGCTCCAAACCATATAGATTTGAAGCCTCCCACTTAACCAAAATTACTCTGCATCTGTTACAACGATAGAAACCTGTTTCTTATCGCGTCCTTTTCTGGTGAATCTTACAACACCATCTTTCAGTGCAAATAAAGTATAATCTTTTCCACAGCCTACGTTTTCACCTGGGTGAATCTTAGTTCCGCGCTGTCTGTAAAGAATATTTCCAGCTTTTACAAACTGTCCGTCTGCTCTTTTCGCACCTAATCTTTTAGACTCGGAGTCACGACCGTTCTTTGTGGAACCAACTCCTTTTTTATGTGCGAATAACTGAAGGTTCATTTTCATCATGTTGTCAAATATCGATTGTTATAACTATGTTCAATTTCTGTTAATCCGAGAATCAGGGAATCCATGAGAAGTCTTCCCTTTTCTGTATTCTTTCCGGAAAAATGAATGGACACAAACCCGTCTTCTTCAGCCGCCTGAAAATCCTCTTCTGTAAACGTCTCAAGAGAATTTACAGTATTGATGATCAGCGCTGACACAGCGGCACAGACAATATCCTGTCCTGCTTCTGCATAACCGGCATGTCCCTTCGAGCGAAAGTCCACATAATCATTCTTTCTCTTCTTAACTGTAATTGTAATCATAATGACACCAGATTAGCCGTTAATCTTTTCAATCTTAACTTTAGTGTACTGCTGTCTGTGACCGTTTTTCTTGTGATAACCAGTTTTTCTTTTGTATTTGTAAACGATAACTTTTTTAGCTTTACCGTTTTCAACTACAGAAGCGGTAACACTGGCACCTTTTACATCGTCTCCAACTTTTAATCCGTCATTGCTTACAGCAATCACATTGTCAAAAGTTACGGTTTCACCAGCTTCAACACCGAGTTTCTCAACTCTGATTACGTCGCCTTCAGCAACTTTGTACTGTTTACCACCTGTTGCAATAATTGCGTACATTCGTGGCACCTCCTATAATCTTTACTCGCCAGATATGGTGACCTTTTGGTTCTTAAACCTCTCTGTGCGGCATACTCGTTTATCTTAGCACGGAAATATCAATCCGTCAATATGATTTTTGAAAAAAATCTCAGATTTTGTCTTATTTTTTTACAGGCAGAATTTCAATCCAGTATCCGTCCGGGTCTGTAATAAAATAAATGCCCATTTCCGGATTTTCAAACGCAATGCACCCCATCTCCTTATGATGTTTGTGCAGCTCTTCATATTTATCTGTATCAAATGCAAGATGAAATTCACATTCTCCAAGATTGTAGGCATCTGTTCTGTCACGAAGCCATGTAAGTTCAAGCTGGAAATCTGTTTCTCCGTCCCCAAGATAAACCAGTTTAAAAGAACCGTCAGGAGCGTTTAACTCTCTTACCGGCTCAAGACTCAAAGCCTCTTTGTAAAAAGCAAGACTTTTTTCAAGATTTAATACATTAAAATTAAAGTGTGCAAATTTCAGCATAATGTTCCTCCAAAATTTTTAGTTGACATAAAAATATTATCGCAAACTTATTTCTTTTAAATCCTCAGAAAGAGGACGGCGTACTTTTTTTCTTGTCATCTCCAGAATATGAAGCGGCGTAATATCTACTGCCTTTGCCTTGACCGAATCTTTCCTTAAATATTTCTGAAGCACATGAAAGAGCTCGTCCTGATGGTCCGGGTTTTCCATATTAATAAAATCAATAAGAATAATGCCGGACAGATTTCGAAGACGGAGCTGCCTTGCGATTTCTCCTGCTGCCTCCAGATTGATTTTCCGGTACGTCTCCTCCGCCTTTTTCTTCCCTGTAAACTTTCCGCTGTTTACATCAATAGATACAAAGGCTTCCGTCTGCTGGATCACAAGAAAACCGCCGCTTTTTAACCACACCTTCTGCTTCTGCGCCTCTTCGAGAACAACGCCAAGACGGTACAGCTTATATAAAGGAAGGAGCTTATCTTCATAAAAGCGCACCTTCATTTCCTCTCCTGGACTTATTTCTTTCAGATATGCAGAGATACATGTAAAAGCCTCCGGAATATCTGTCACAATCTCGTCCAGACATTTGCTGCATACGTCCCGGACCGCATTCATATAAAAAGGTTCCGTTTCATAAACGAGGCTGAAACAGGTGCGGTTTCTGCCATAAACCGCTGTTTTTTCATAAAGGCGCTTCAAAAAAGAAAGCTCTGTAAGAAATTCTTCCTTACTTGCCTCTCCCGCGTTTGTGCGAACAACAATGCCGTACTTCCGGGGAGCAATCTCTCTTTCTTCTTCCAGCCATTTATTCAGACGGTTTTTCTCCTCCTGGATCAGCTTCTTGGAAAATCCGATTTTTTTCTCTCCTGTGGTGAGAACCAGATATTTTCCTGTAAAATTCAGATTCGTAGTTACTGCGGGAAGCTTTCCCTTCATTGCCTCCCGGCTTACCTGTACAAGGAGCAGGTCACCCGGACGAAGGGGCGCGTTTCCTGTTCTTCCGGAAGAAAACACAGGATTTTTTACATCACTTAGCGGAAGGTAACATCTGACTCCCGGAGCGATCATGACAAACGCAGCCTGGATATTGGCGGCAATATTTTCCACCTGTCCCACATAAATATTGCCTAAAATGGACTTTTTTCCTTTTTCCTCAAGCATCAGTTCCATGATGTGCCCGTCTTCTTCCAGAGCGCAGGCATTACAGGGAACGCCTTCTATTTCCATTTCGGCAATAATAAGCTTACTCAACTTCCTCACCAAGGGCTTCCAGAGGGACAAATACCGGTTTTTCTTCCATTCCTGTATTTGCATACACTTCCAGTCTCTCTACTGCATATGCAAAAGGAGAAAGCTCTTCTCCCAGCCATTTAAAGAAGGTATCTGTCACAAGCTCCGGTTTTGTATAATTGGCGCTTGCGGAAGCCAGCATATAAAAGATTTTATTTTCATGAAGCTCCATCTTATAAATAAAAGGACGGATATTTACTTCCTTTTCACTTTTCTTTGTCTTCTTTGTAACAAGAATCTCCTCCTGAGACAGAAACTGGGAAATTTTATCCTTCCAGTTACTTTTGGGTTCTTTTCCCTCGCGAAATTCTACGTAGTAATCGGCTGCTGCCACAAGGGACATTGCCTTACTTGCTTTTCCGTCCTCCACCTGGCGGGCGCTTAAAACTTCCATACCCTCTGCCATTGTGCTGTTTAAGCGCTTTACGATTTCCTTTGTGGGAATGGTTTCTGTAAATTCCACATCAAAATATTCCCCCTGGCTTGTAGTGCCTACTCCGAGAGGAGCTGCAAAGGACATGATCATATGAGGGCTGTAGCCTCCGGAAAAAGCAGCGGGAAGCCCGGCTCTTCTGATGGCTTTCTGAAAATAACGCATTGTATCAAGATGTCCTACAAACTTTACAGGTCCCTGCTTGCTGAATTTAATTCTCACCTTCATAACATACGCCTCCTCCATATCGTTTTGCCCCGCAGCCGGAGCACTGCTGACGGCAGTTCGGTGTCACCGTCTCATTTTTTGCCTGCTGCCACTCGCGGATCAGGAATTTCTTTGTCACTCCCGCATCAATAAAATCCCACGGAAGGATTTCTTCCACGTCGCGCTCACGAAGCGTATAGAAATCAACGTCTACGCCGGTTTCGGAGAAAGCCTCTTTCCATATGTCATAACGGAAGCTTTCCGACCAGGCATCGTAAAGAGCGCCTTTTTCGTATGCCTTTAAAATTACGTCTGCACATCTTCTGTCACCTCTTGCAAGGAAACCTTCCAAAATGGTAACGTCCGGCTCATGCCAGTTGTATTTAATGCTTCTCTGATTTAACTGGGCGCGGATTTCTCCTTTTACTACCTTCGCCTTTTCAATGAAATCCTCCTCTGTGTACATAGAAGCCCACTGGAATGGCGTGAACGGCTTTGGAACAAAGAAGGAGGTGCTTACATTAATCTGTACCTTTCCATTTCTGTTCTCCTTTGGAATCTCATAATATTCCTCCGCGATTTTCTGGGCAAGATGGGCAATCCCTTTCATATCCTCCTCTGTCTCTGTAGGAAGACCGAGCATAAAATAAAGCTTTACTCTGTTCCAGCCGCCGGCAAACGCCTCTCTTGCGCCTTTTAAAATCACTTCCTCCGTAAGACCTTTATTAATTACGTCGCGAAGTCTCTGAGAGCCCGCCTCCGGCGCAAAGGTAAGACTGCTTTTCTTTACGTCCTGTACCTTGCTCATCACGTCAAGGGCAAAGGCGTCGATACGAAGAGACGGAAGAGAAATATTTACAGCCTCCTCTTTAAACTCGTCGATCAGGAAATTTACCAGTTCTTTCAGTTCTGTATAATCGCTGGAACTTAAAGAACTTAAAGAAATTTCCTCATGTCCTGTATTTTTCAGCATCTCTCTTGCGGATTCCTTTAAAGTCTCCACGTTCCGCTCTCTTGTTGGACGGTAAATCATACCTGCCTGACAGAAACGGCAGCCTGATGCAGCCTCTCTGGATTTCCAGAGTTACACGATCCTGTGTTGCCTTTATAAACGGAACAACAGGAGCGGGAATAGCGCGGTATCCGGCTTCCATATCTGTTACAATCTGTTTGGAAACAGTTTTGGGGACACCCGGACGGTTCGGCTTAAAAGAAGCGATCGTTCCGTCTTCTTTATAAGTCACATCGTAAAAAGCAGGCACATAAATTCCCGGGATCTGTGCCGCCATCATAAGAAAGTCTTCCCTTGTGCCGCCTGCTGCCTGATTCTTTTTATAAGCGTCAAAAAGCGCATCATAGGAAGTTTCTCCCTCGCCAATATAAAACAGGTCAAAAAATGCTGCCAGAGGCTCCGGATTATAGGTACATGCGCCCCCTCCGATTACAATCGGACCTTCCTTACGCTCAGAAGCCAGAAGCGGGATCCCGCTTAAATCCAGAACCTGAAGCACGTTTGTATAACACATCTCGTATCCGAGCGTGATTCCCAGAAAATCGAAATCCTTTACCGGATCCTGAGACTCCAGAGCAAACAGAGGAGTCTTTTCCCGGCGCATAACCTTATCAAGGTCAGTCCACGGAGAAAAGACACGCTCGCACCATACGTCTTCCCGCTCATTAAAAAGATTATAAAGAATCATCATGCCAAGATTGGACATGCCGATTTCATAGACGTCCGGAAAACACATAGCGAACCTAATATCCACTTTTTCCGGGTCTTTCATGACACTATTGACTTCATTCCCGATATACCGGGCGGGTTTCTCGATTTTTAGTAATATTTCATCATTTAATGCAAGTTTTCTCATATATTTCCTTTCTGTTTTTGTATATATTTCACAAATTCTTTTGAACCTGTTTTTGACTTTTCAAGGTGAAAAATCGATATTTTTTATGTTGTTTTTCGTATGTAAATTTTACTGATTTTATGTGTTTTTCGTTCAAAAATCCGGTTTGGTCATTTTTCTCATATTTCCCTTACTATTTATCACTGGAAAACACCATGCATAATTATACAACACGATACAACATTACAGAAGCGTCTGCTATGTGATTGACTCATCCAATCTACACCATTATATACATTTTAGGGAAGAACTTCAAGCAAATATCTTTCGTCAAGCGGAATCAATTGTGCGGCGTTATTCTTAGGCAAAACCTCTAGAGCAAAGGCGATTATTTCGCAGTCGGCATTGTATACAACTCTTTCCGTATTAACATATATTTCTTGGGTAAAATCGGCTGAATAATGCCCTAAGCTTGCAGCAATAGCCTTCATGCTTATTTCAAATTCCGCCAGAATTGTTGCGTATGTATTGCGTAGTTTTCTCCAAGGTATTTTTGTAAAACCACATTTTTCCATTAACCTTGTATATGCCTTCTGAGCAAAACCCCGATGGTATGGTTTCCCATCGTCCTGACAACACAGATATCCATAGTCATGAAAATCTGGGATATTTGCACGTAACTCTTCATATTTTTGTCTTTGAAGTATAATTTCATCAATAACAAAGTCAGCCAGTGGGGTTCCTCGGACACTGTTTCTGGTTTTTGTCCGTAGTTCCTGGGTAAGAAGTTTACCATCTTCCAATCCTTCGTTTTTTGTGCTTCTTCCTAACTGACGTTCAATATAAATTTCATGATTACCGAAATCAATATCTTCGTATTTTATTGCAATAATTTCTGATATGCGTAAGCCGGCTGTCAGTGCTAATAATAATGCTATAAAAATTTTAGGCTCTTCTTGTTTGCATAGGTATAACATTATCGTAACCTGCTGAAGTGTATATACTGCCGGTAAAGCTGGAGGTTGATCAACATGTTCTGCCTTCTTATTATTCTCTATTTCACATTTTTTCTTTGTTTTTCGTTTTACTTTTATTGCAGATTTTACAGGATTCAAATAGATAATATGATTTTCCAATGCGTATTGAAATGATCCACCAATAACGCCATATGCACTTCTCAATATGGAGTCGTAGGGGATGCTATCGAGCACTGCAATCAAATCATCTCTTTGTATAGCTGTGATTTTTTTATCCCCCCAGACTACCAGAAAATAATTATATATGATATTCCGATATGCCGTATAGGTGTTATAAGCAATATCAGCTTCATCAATCATATAATAGTAAAGCCAATAATCAAAAAATTCTCTGGCTGTATATTCAAATGGTACAAATGTTTTTTCGTGAAGTTGTTTGATTGTATTTTCTCTTGCTTTTATCGCTTCTGTTTTAGAAACAAATCCCCCTCTTTGCATTGGACAAACTTTTCCCGATTCAAAAACAATTTCAAAACGAAAACAGTATTTTTTCCGAGCTTTGACATAAGTTACACTATCACTGATTTCCATGAAATAATTTTACCGTAGAAGAAAGTTTCACTGACCGGAGGTTTTATGATAGGTTTTGCATGCATACTATCCCTCCTTTGCTGCGAACTTTGACGGCACCAATTGCCGGATCCATTACAGAATCAATAGTTTTTGCTATTTCTTTCTTCGCTTCCATGATTCCACAATAGATTTCAAATGTTGTAGCTACACTTTTATGTCCCATTAATTTTGATATCTTTTCCAATGAAACACCCTGCTCAATCAGTATCGTAGCCAACATATGACGAAGCCCATGCATTGTAATGTGTGGAAGTCCATTGCGTTTGCAAATTCTTTTTATTGCTTCAGTGTAAGTTCCATCTGACTTTATATTTCCCTTTACGCCAAGACAGATATATTCAGCCCATTCATGATTTTCTGTAATTTTGAGAATTTCTTCATTTTCCTTTTTCCTTATTTCCAATTCATCAAAAATAAAAGCTGAAATGATCAATGTTCGATAGCTGCTATAAGATTTTGGCGGTTTTGTGGATAATCTTTGAGTAGCGATTTTGTATGTACGATCCTCTTCAATAACTACATCGTAATCACGTGTTATTTGTCGATTTATGGATACTGTGTGTTGCAAAAAATCAAAATCTTTGTATTTTAATCCCATTATTTCCCCTTTTCTAAGACCGCAAAACAGGGCTAGCAACACCTCTAAATAGATGGAATGGTATTCCTTTGCTGCAGCAAGAAAGATCTTAACTTGTTCCTTGGTTAGAATCGTAATTTTAGGGGAATTTTTTAAATATCCGTCATTTAATGCATCAGTTAATGCCAAATGAATGACTTTATAAGCCATGGCAGCAGAGCATTTTGAATATCCATCACATTCATCAATCAGGTCGTCTAAAAACTTCGTGGTAACCATGCCTAATAAAACATCTCGTTTTACTTTAGGTAAAATGATCTGATAGATGGTCCATGAATAGCCAACTTCGGCTGAACGTTCGAATAAGCGTGAGAAAATAGACTTTCAATTAGAAAGCGGCAGACACCGCTCAACTAAGATATGGTACTGCCGCCTGTATCACATCCTCATGCTTCAGCATTTGGATGCCTGGGATTTGCCCTTTGAACTGAGCCATTATATTCCTAGTATAGAATAAATTAAATTTCTGCTATATATTTTTGAGATGATGTATGGTAAAATAGTGTTATCAAAGAAAGGATGATCGCTATGAGAAAAACATATCTTCCTCTGTCAGATGAAGACAGGAATTACCTTAAATCATTATCAAAAAAGAGAACCATTCAGGCACAAGTCGTGGATCGTGCCAGGATTCTTTTATATAAAGCCGATGGAATGACATTCCAGGAAATTGCTGATAAACTTGCAATCAGCACTGCCACGGTACGCCTTTGTGTTTCGAAGTTTCATAAAGGCGGTGTGGATGCTGCACTGTTTGATGTCCAGCGTCCTGGACGTCCATCCGAAATCACCGACGATGCGAAGGCATGGATGATCAGTATTGCGTGTCAGAGACCGTTTATCACAACATTTCTAAACATGATTTCCGATACTCACTTGGTGTCTGGTTATACCTCAGTTGGAATACCCGGTTAAAGGTCCTTTGGCTCTCAAAACCAGCTTCCAGATAAATATCAGTAATCCTCATCTTTGTGTTTTCCAACAAAGAAGTCGCATAATTTAAACGAATTTCATTTAAGTATTGATTGAAATTTGTATGAAAGATACCTGAAAATACTTTAGACAGTGCAAACTTATTGACACCCAGCGCTGATGCCACTTTCCCAAGTGTAAGTTCCTCCTGGAAATGTGACAACAGGTAGGACATGGCTGCATATATCAGATCATTGCTCCCTACACTGTCTTTTTCTATGAACCGAAATGTTTCCCTGCACCGGTATAATATAATCTGTAAATAAGCCTGTCCCACAACCTCGCTGACCTTCTTGTCTTTTATCAGGCAGCCTAGGGCATTTTTGACCTCCTCATGTAAATCTGCCCTGGCAATCACTGGATTTTCCGGACATTTCTTCTGAAGAAGTGACATGAACGGACCACTTAGTTCCAGAGAGGCATAAAACTGGTACACCTCATTCTTTCCCTTTGCAAACACCTGGTAATGATGGATCAGGTCTGGAAAAACAATGGCAAAATCTCCTTTTTCCATGTGATACAGCTCATATCCCACGCCAAGTTCCAGTTCCCCCTGTGTGACATAGACAAGTTCAATCGCATTGTGAAGATGAGGGGGAACATGGTGCGGCTTTTTCTTTACAATACTGAATTTCTCTTTTTGTTCCTCATACGATGGCTGCATGATGTTCCTTCCCCCTTCAAGAATTGGCTACATTTCTTTTTGATTTGGCACGCAGGTTTTCTGCCCATCCGATATAATAAACCCAGAAATCAGGAAAGGAGAAAAACCAAAATGAAAAAACTGATAAACTATTTAAAAAAAGTCATGAACTTCTATGCTGTTTATTTTAATTGTACCAATCATAATTATCGTCTTTAACACGCTTCTCCTGCAGGAGTTTTTCATTGGCTTTTTCCACATTCATCTTTGCCATGATAATGGTAATGATAAGCGTAATCACTACCGGAATCCATAAATACATGATCTGCAGCATCTGGATACAGGAATCACTCTGTACAGCCAGTGTGCCGTCAAAACCACTGAAATCTAACAGCCATCCCGTAATGGCAATTCCAATTCCCCCGCCAAGCTTAATACCAAGAGAAGTACAGGAATACATGGTTCCGTCTACTCTCTTATGTTTCGTCAGATAGGTATATTCTGAACAGGAGGCAATCACAGCATTCATATCCCCCTGCCATGGTCCCATACCAAAAGCTGCAATACCGGTAAATAAAAGCATCAGCGGCACACTTCCCAGATAGCCTGCTACTATGACCAGTGCTCTGCCAATCGTTCCAATCACATATCCCGTCAGGTTCAGTTTATACATTCCCTTCCATTTTTCCACCAGCATTGGTGTAATGAGCAGGGCAATAATCAAAGGAATATTAATGGCCCAGGAAAATACACCATACAGTTTTTCATTGAACAGGATATACGTCATATAGTAAATACCCATATTCAGCATAGCGGTATAAATCTGCTGAAGGATGTAGGTAGCACAGATCATCACATAGTATTTGTTGGTAAATAACAGTTTTGCAGCATCCAGAAGGGAATATTTTTCATCATTTCCGGATTGTTTCCCATCATTTAACTCTTCTTCCGGTAATTCCTTTACAGAAAGTACGGAAATGGTATTCACTACCAGTCCAATCACCGCATAGATAATAGCAACCGTTCTCCAGCCGGCAGCTCCGCCTCCCATCCATTCTACAAATCCAATGGTCAAAGACTGAATCAACAGGCTGGTAGAAAAAGCAAAGATAAACCGATAGGATCCCATCTGAACACGTTCCTTGCTATTTTTCGTTACCAGAGCTGTCAGTGCAGAATACGCAATATTATTTGCTGTATAGAATACAGCGTTTAACAGGGTATAAGCGATAAAGAACCAGGCATACTGTGCAAATTCTCCCATATTTGCAGGTATTGCAAAAATAGCGACTAAGGTTACGGCACAGCCAATGTATCCATAGAGCATCCAAGGCCTTGCTTTTCCCATTTTACTCTTTGTTTTATCAATCAGAGTTCCAAAGAAAACATCCGTAATTCCATCGAATAACTTAGATACGGCAATCAAGGTTCCAATAATTCCCGGATTTAATCCTACTGTATTGGTAAGATAAATCATAACAAAAGAGGACAGGAACGCATACACGACATTTCCTGCAACATCTCCGGAGCCATACCCAACTTTGTTATACCATTTTAAATACGTTTTCTCATTCATGTGTTCCTACCATTCCTTCCCAAATAAAAACTTCATATCAAATGTAAAGGTTTCTTCTGTAAACTGGTACTCTTTCCGTAGTTCCGGACCACAGCTGTTGGATCCAATGCCGTTCTGTGCATAATCCAGACAGACAATGGTACTTCCCGATTTTTCCAGTTCAAAATTGTGTGCCTTTCTTGTCAGTTCCTCCTGTGAGTAATAAGACACATTGAAGGAAAACGGCCTGGAAGATACTGCTGTAACGATCTGATTCTCCTTTTCCAACATCAGATAATCACAGTCTGTATGGCTTCCATTCTCCTGCGGGCGGATATAATCTTCATGCTGTTCCTCTACCGTTGTATCATACAATCCATGGCTGCAGGAACGGCATTTATCCCGATAACTTTCATGTGGTCCCAATCCATAAAATTTCAGATTTTCATATTCTCCCCTCAAAAACAGGCGGATGCCAAATCTGGGAAGCTGCGGAAATTCCCTATCCTTTTTGACGTGCATTTTGACGGATATTTCTCCTGTCCCGTAGATCTCCCATACAGCTTCTATATCCAGAACTTTTTGAAGTGCTACTGCTGCTATGGACATGGTACTGTAAATCCTGACACATTCTCCCTCCAGTTCCCACTGGACATCATAAGCCCTGGTCTTACTCCGGTCATATCCGGCATCCATCCATTCCTGTTTGATCTTCCGGTCATTATCCGTAGGCGCCCTCCAAATGTTCAGTTCCATTGGTGCATCCAACAGATCTTCCCCTGCCCGGTTAATCTGCTCAAATAAACCAGATAGTTTATTGTACTGATACCAGAAGTGTTCTGTCTGAATATATAAAAACCGGTCTGTCTCCGAAACCATCAGTACCCCTCTCGTTTCTCCCCTGCTTTCCAAAAGAGCGACTGCCTTCTGATTCCTTCCGTCTTTGTTCTTTAACAGGATTTCGTCAAATCCAAGCATACTTCCTTTTGCAGTAAGAATGTTTCCCTGTTTCAAATGGTAGCAGACCTTCAGATAACATTTTCCACTATCAGGAACGTGGATCTGTAGCTGTACCGTTCCCTTTTTCCGAGGCAGGATAGATTCTGTAAGTTCCAACAGCTTTTTCTCCAACAGCTTGCCGTCACAGTTCACTTCATAGGACAGATAGAGATAATCCTTTAAATCCACATAGTTCATATAATTTTCCAGACACAACTCCCCTGTTTTCTGGCAGAAAGATGCGGCTCTTGCCGGGCGGTATACATTCTGGTATTCCAAAAGCCCGGTATGAGGTGTTCTATCCGGATATACCAATCCATCCATGCAGAAATTCCCATCGTGGACTTCTTCCCCAAAATCCCCGCCATATAAGTATTTTTCTTTTCCATTAGCAGCCTGCCCCTGATAAATGGCATGGTCGCACCATTCCCACACAAAGCCGCCGCAGAGGATATCATATTGATAAATCATTTGAAAATAGTCTTCTAAATCTCCCGGTCCATTTCCCATGGCATGACAGTATTCAATCAACAGGAGAGGTTTGTCCGGTTTTTTGTCCATATATTCCTGAATTTCTTCCAGGGAAGGATACATCCGGCTGAAAATATCAATGTTACTGTAATCATATTTTCGTCTGTCGCTGCGATAAAAAGAACTTTCATAACAGGTCAGCCTTGTAGGATCAAACTCTTTTGTCCATTTTAAAGCTTCCTCAAAAGTACAGCCATAACCACATTCATTCCCCATGGACCAGATCATAATACAAGAGCGGTTTTTTTCCCTGTGCACACAAAGTTTTGTACGGTCCAGAGTCGCCGGGATAAATTCCGGGTTATCCGAGATCCGTTCATTCCATCTTCGGCTTACATTTTCCCAACTGGAATCTTTTAAATATTGTGACTGGGTTCCATGACTTTCATTATCCGCCTCTGCAATCACAAAGAATCCATATTCATCACAAAGCTGATAAAAATAAGGTACATTGGGATAATGGCTGCTTCGGACGGCATTGAAGTTGCTTTCTTTCATCATCTGCAGATCCTTTTTCATCTGTTCCAGCCCGATCACAAACCCCGTCACCGGATCGGAGTCATGACGGTTCACGCCTTTGAATTTTATGGCAGTTCCATTTACATAGAGGATTGCATCTTTTACACTGATTTCCCGGATTCCAATCCGGTCTGTGATCACTTCCCCTTCTGTTTCTAAAACCAGGGTATATAAATACGGCTGTTCCGGGTTCCATAGATTTGGTTCTTTTACAACAAATACTGCTTTATGCGTATAAGCAGTATCTGTTTTTTCCTGAAATACCTGAGAAGCAACCTCCTTATGTTCTGCATCATACAAAGTAAGTTTTGTTGGCACTGCCTTTCCCCGGTAACTGGCCTGTACTGTAATGACTGCCTGTTCCTCCTGGATTTCGGTAGTTGTAAAGTAGTCATAAACCACGTTTTCCGGACGGTTCAGAAGATATACATCCCGGAAAATCCCACTCATGCGGAATTTATCCTGATCTTCCAGATAGGTCCCATCACACCATTTCAGAACCAGTACAGCCAGTGTATTCTCCCCATTTTGTAAAACTTCAGTCACATCAAATTCACTTGTAGCGTGAGAAACCTGACTGTAACCTACATACGTTCCATTTACCCAGACATAAAAGCAGGAATCCACCCCTTCAAAATTCAAATATGCCTTTGGAGCCTTTTCCTGCTTCTGGTACATAAACTTTCTGATATAAGCTCCGCATGGATTTTCCTGTGGCACATACGGTGGATCAAGAGGAATCGGATATCTCACGTTGGTATACTGATGGCTGTCATACCCATAATTCTGCCATACTCCCGGCACCTCTACCTGTGTAAAGTTGCTGCAGTCATATCCTTGTTCATAAAATTTTTCCTGTAAATCATAGATGCTCTCAAAATACTGAAACTGCCATGTCCCGTTCAGACAGATTACCCGGTCTGAAGAAAAACGGTTCTCTACCAGTGCTCCCATCTCATGGGAAGCTGGTATATAATAAGCTCTGCAAGGCATGGTGTTTTCATGCATTATTTTTAAGTCCTCGTAATGTCTTGGCATGATCACAATATTTTCCCCCTTTATTTTTATGATTTTTCCTTTGTTTTATCCTTATTTTACGCTCTTTTTACATGATTCGTCCATAAACTCTATTGGACAAAACATGCACGAAATGATACAGTTACTAAAGTCCTCACCGATTGAGTACAAAAAATAAAAGACCGGCATACCTGAAATGTTCCAGATACATCGGTCTTATGATCACCTGTTTGTTCTTTTTTTATTTCATTACCGTTCCATTTTCCATGACAATGGGATCTAGTTCTGTTTCATCTCCATACAAATCCGGTCTTGCCAGCAGATAGTCTTTTTGTTCTGCCCGGTCCTTAAAATACGTTGCCTGGAAAGGGGCAAGGCACTATACTTTTCCACAAAAAGCAGACCTTCTTTTGTTTCTGCCAGAACACCTGTATGCCCTACAAAACGTGCCTGATCCTCCGGTGCGTGCAGATACACACTGATCAGAGAAAGCTTATCCCCACTGATCTGAATATCCCGTTCGTTCCATGCCTCCTGGATTTTTTCCTCGTGCTCTTCTTCTCCCACAACGGCTTTTCTGGACTCTTTATCTGCCAGGTTTGTATATTCTCCTGCCTGTCCGGTTTCTTTCTTCCCACATCCAGACAGTGCCAACATACCGGCAGCCATAACGGTTGCCCATACCAAAATTGTTTTCTTCATTGTTACACTCTCCTCTTAAAATTCTTTGTTTTCCCTTGTTCCACTGCATATTCTACGCTTTTTTTGTTAATTTATCTATGAACTCTATTGCACAAAATATGTACATAATGATACACTTACTTTAAAATCAAACCAACGATTTCAAAGGAAGTGGGATATCATGTATATAAATTCCGGTTATCTGCACAATTCATTACGGGATTTTAAGGATAAGAGCAGACCCTTAGTTGTAGGAAGCTGTGGCACTTATCGGCTGATCCACCAGCCCAAACTGCCCACCTACCGTCCCAAAGGGCGGATTGACTATCAGCTATTATATATCGCAGCTGGAAAAGGGCATTTTTTTCTTGACGGCAAAGAGGAAATTATCGAGGCTGGTCATATGCTTTTATACCGCCCCAGAGAAATGCAGA
Source organism: uncultured Blautia sp. (assembly GCA_900547615.1). Lineage (GTDB taxonomy): Bacteria > Bacillota > Clostridia > Lachnospirales > Lachnospiraceae > Blautia_A. The sequence continues at coordinate 29,789 of URHH01000020.1, forward strand.
AATATGTTTACTACGGTACGGATCAGACAGAGGTGTACTGGGTCCATTTTACCGGGAGCAATGTAAAGAACCTTTTAAAAGAGTATCATTTATTTGAATCCGGGCGGATTATGCAGACCGGAAACTCTACCGAATACCACCAGCTTTTCCGGAAAATGATCCATGAGCTCCAACTTACCCGCCCTCATTATGAGGAATACTTATCACTCTTGCTTAAAGAATTGTTCCTCCTGATCAGCCGACAGGCTCCTATCAGAATCTCTTCCCATAATCGGATGCTGCAAAAAGAAATGGAGGCGGCCACACAGTATTTCAGTGAACATTTTACAGAAGAAATATCCATTGAGCAGTATGCCATGGACAAACACCTCAGTACCAGCTGGTTTATCCGAAGCTTTAAACGTTACAATGGCGTAACTCCCATGCAGTATATTCTAAATCTCCGGATTACAAATGCAAAGACCCTACTCCGGACCACTACGTATTCTGTCTCCGAGGTGGCGGCCATTGTTGGGTATGATAATCCCCTGTATTTCAGCAGATTGTTCAAAAAACAGACAGGACTTCCACCGTCCGAGTTTCGGAATGCGGAAATAATTTCTATTTAATCCAAATGGATCTCTATGTATGTAAATCAGGGTAAATCGGAAAAATGGGAAGCTTGTTATTGAAATTTTGCATGAGCTGAACACAGAAAAGAAAACGGTAATCGTGGTTACAAATGGTGAATCATTGATACAGAATACAGATAAAAGAATTTCATTATGATAATCTATTTAGCAAGAGGACTAGTGTGCTGTATCGTTGATATTTAACATTACTACTGCATCTTATTCAGATGCAGTAGTAAATGTCGGATA
>URHH01000021.1 GCA_900547615.1 uncultured Blautia sp.
ATACGATGTACAAAGAGCAAGCTCCGCATCAAGATAGGCGTTCACTTCCGGAATCTTGCGAAGCTGAGAAGATTCTTTCGCAATGCTTTCTGCCACACGGAAAAGTCCCTGGCTTTCCGCCTCCTTCTGAAGGCGGTAATTTTTTACCCGAAACTGATTTACTCTCTCCAAAAGCTCCGGATTTGCCATAATCTTCTCTTCCTGCTTCTTATAATCCATGTATACTTCGCTTCCTCTGATTACCTGAAGAAGCATTTCAACACTTTCTTCTATCTTATCCATTGTCTCTCCTGTATTTCAGAGAATCCTTATGCCTCCATGATAATTGGAAGGATCATAGGACTTCTCTTAGTCCTTTTCCAGAGATAATCACTTAATGCGTCTTTTACAACAGTTTTGATTTTTCCCCAGTCTGTAATATTTCTGTCAAGACAGGAATCAAGGGCATTTTCTACTACCTCTCTTGCATGATCCATCAGATCCTCAGATTCTCTTACATAGACAAATCCTCTGGAGACAATATCCGGTCCTGCAAGCACAACATTGCTGTGGCGCTCCAGTGTCATTACTACGATCATAATGCCGTCCTCAGCCAGATGCTGTCTGTCACGAAGAACAATATTTCCCACGTCTCCCACACCGAGACCGTCCACGAGAATGGCTCCCGTATGCACGCTTCCTGTTACCTCAGCGCTCTGTCCGTCCATTTCCAGAACGTTTCCGGAAGAAAGAATATAGATGTTCTCCTTCGGGATCCCAAGTCCTTCCGCAACGTGCGCCTGAGCTGTTAAATGGCGGTATTCTCCATGTATCGGTACTGCGTACTTCGGTTTTACAAGAGAGTAGATCAGCTTGATCTCTTCCTGGCAGGCATGTCCGGAAACATGGGCGTCCTGGAAAATAACCTTTGCCCCTTTCATGGACAGCTCGTTGATCACTTTTGACACTGCTTTTTCGTTCCCCGGAATCGGATTGGAACTGAAAATAATGGTGTCATTCGGTTTGATCGTTATTTTCTTATGAATGCTTGCAGCCATACGTGACAGGGCTGCCATAGATTCTCCCTGGCTTCCTGTTGTGATCAGAACCACCTGCTCGTCCGGATAATTTTTCACCTGATCAATATCAATTAAGGTCTGATCCGGAATCCTCAGGTATCCAAGCTCCGATGCGGTTGCGATGATATTCACCATGCTGCGGCCTTCCACTGCAACCTTTCTTCCAAAACGATAGGCCGTGTCGATGATCTGCTGCACACGGTCTACATTTGATGCAAATGTAGCGATAATGATACGGGAAGTCTTGTACTCGTTAAAAAGATTATCAAATACTTTTCCCACAGTGCGCTCCGACATGGTAAATCCCGGACGCTCTGCATTTGTACTGTCGCACATAAGCGCAAGCACGCCTTTTCTTCCGATCTCTGCAAAACGCTGCAGATCAATGGCATCTCCAAATACCGGTGTATAATCCACCTTAAAGTCTCCTGTATGCACTACGATTCCCACAGGAGAATAAATTGCCAGTGCAGAAGCATCCTGAATACTGTGGTTTGTTTTAATAAATTCAATAGAGAAATCTCCCAGGTTTATTACCTGACCATGCTTTACTTCTTTCAGTTTTGTAGAACGTGTGAGATTGTGTTCCTTTAACTTATTGGAAATCAGTCCGAGAGTAAGCTTAGTAGAGTAAATAGGTACGTTTACGTCCTTCAGGATATATGGCAATGCGCCGATATGGTCTTCGTGACCGTGGGTAATCACAAAACCTTTTACCTTGCTGATATTTTCTTTTAAATAGGTAACGTCAGGAATCACAAGGTCAATCCCCAGCATATCATCTTCCGGGAAGGAAAGACCGCAGTCCACTACTACGATACTGTCCTCATATTCAAAGGCAGTAATATTCATTCCGATCTGTTCCAGACCTCCAAGCGGAATGATTTTTAATTTTGAGGAAGGTCTTCTTCCTCTTCTCACCGGGCTTTTGCCCATATTTTTTACAGGACCTTTAAACGGCTGCCGTGACTGCCTGTCCTGGTATTTCCCGTTTCCCGGCTTTGTCTGCCGGCTGTTATATTTATTATTATAGCTGTAATTTTTTGATCGGGTTGTCTGTTTTCTGTAATTTCCCGTATAGCCTGTCTGGCTTCCACTTCTTGTATTATTATTGTTGCTGTTTTCGTTGTTCAATCATTGCACCTCACATTTCAAAATCCACATCTTCCATCATCTGCTCAAAAACCTTGAATACAGCCTCAAGCTCTTCCTCGTCCTCTACCATCTCGTAGCAGGCTTCCTGGCTCTCTGTATCGGACACGTCTTTTAAAATGTATGCCTGTGCTTCATCTTCCGCGGAATCGGAAACAAGGAGGTATGCAGTTCCGCCTATGCTCGTCTGCTCCTCCACAAAAAATTCCACAGATGTTCCGTCCTCTGACTGAAATTTGATTTTTTCCATCTTATTTAACCGTCCTTATCCGTTCCTCAGGGAATCCAAATATCCCTGTAAAATAAAAATAGCTGCCAGCTGGTCCAAATGCTCCTTACGATTCTCTCTTCTCACGCCGCTCTCCATCAATGTGCGGTTCGCTTCTATTGTAGTAAGCCGTTCGTCCCACATAACAACAGGCAGGCCTGTTCTTCTCTCCAGCATTTCCCTGAATTCCAGAGATTTCAAAGCCCGCTCCCCAATGGTATTATTCATATTTTTCGGATACCCCAGAACAATCGTCTCAACCTGGTATTCCGAAACAAGTTCTTCAATACGTGCCAAAGTCTGGCGCAGTTTATTTTCCTGTTTGCGCCATATGGTTTCCACACTCTGAGCTGTAAGGCCCAGTGGGTCGCTTACTGCTACCCCCACTGTCCTTGAGCCGTAATCCAATCCCAGTATTCTCATAATTATCGTTCCCAGGATTTATTCTTAATATACTCATTTAAAAGTTCTTCCACCAGCTCGTCGCGCTCCACTTTCATGATCATGCTTCTTGCGCCTTTGTGGCTGGTAATATAAGTCGGGTCTCCGGACATAATATATCCCACTATCTGATTTACCGGATTGTATCCCTTCTCATCCATTGCATTGTACACCAGATCCAGAACTTCTTTTACTTCAAGCTCCTGATCCGGTTTTGTCCTGAAATATTGGGTATTTCCCAGATTATTCTCTGCCATTTTCTCTCACGTCCTTACAATTACTTCATTTCTATTTTAATATAATTCCCTGCAAATTACAACGAAAACTTTCTCCATCCGGAAAGCTTTCTGCTTTTACTGTCACAATGTCATTTACAGAAAGCCCGTCCCGCTTCTCTACCGCAGTCCGCACATATTCTCTGCTGTGTCCCAGATAATAAGCTTTTCCGCCAATCTCGCACTCTTCCTCAAGAAGGATTTCCAGAGTTTTTCCTTCCAGGGATTTTTCGTATTCTGCCATTCTCTGTCTGTTTACAGAGAGCATTTTTTCGCTTCGCTCTTTTTTTACCGCCTCGGTAAGCTGGTCTTTCATGGCAGCCGCCTTTGTCCCCTGTCTTCTGGAATATGGAAAAATATGTGTCTCGTAAAAATGGATTTCTTTTACAAAGGCAAGGGAACTTTCAAAATCTTCTTCCGTCTCACCCGGAAATCCTACGATCACATCTGTTGTAAGCGCCGGATTCTCATAATATTTTCTGAGAATCCCGCAACGTTCTCTGTATTCTTTGCTTCTGTACCGTCTGTTCATTCGTTCCAGCGTGGCATCGCAGCCGCTCTGAAGAGATAAATGAAAATGGGGGCACACTTTCGGAAGTTCTGAAAGGCGTTTTACAAATTCCTCTGTGATAATTCCCGGTTCCAGGGAACCGAGACGGATTCTTTTAATCCCCTCTATCTCATGAACTGCCTCAATCAAAGTCAGAAGATCTGCCTTTTTCTCTTCTGGAAAATCCACGCCGTATGAGCTTAAGTGGATTCCTGTAAGCACCACTTCCTGATACCCTTTTTCTGCAAGAGTACGGGCTTCCTCAAGCACATTTTCCAATGCCCTGCTTCTTACCCTTCCACGTGCGTAAGGAATAATACAGTATGTACAGAACTGGTTACAGCCATCCTGCACTTTCATGTAAGCGCGCACATGCTCGGCTGTGCGGCTGATGGCAAGACTTTCGTATTCTTTTGTCTGGTTGATTTTAATAACTCTGAAAAGCTTGTGATGCTCTTTTTCATAATCCTCAAGAGCCTCCACAATATTTTTTTTCTGATTGTTTCCAAGAATCAGATCTACTGCATCATCCTTATCCAGCTTCTCCGTATCTGTCTGCACATAGCAGCCTGTCGCAACTACAATGGCATCCGGATTCATTTTTTTTGCTTTATGAAGCATTTGTCTTGATTTTCTGTCTGCAATATTTGTAACGGTACAGGTGTTAATTACATATACGTCTGCTCCCGGCTCAAAAGGCACAATCTCATATCCTGCCTCTTCCAGAAGCTGCTGCATCGCCTCCACCTCATAGGCATTGACTTTACAGCCTAAATTGTGTAATGCTGCTTTTTTCTTCATGTTTGTCGTCCTTTTACATATCTTTCGAAAATTTTATACAATTTCACTAAATCTTCAACTATTTTTTATCTCTTTTTACCTTGACTTTTTTTTATGGTACGGGTAAGATGAAAACTGTAAATAAACCAATACTTAAGGGAGGTTATCACAATGAAAACAGCAAAAATTTCACTGAACTCTATTGATAAAGTGAAGGCATTCGTAAACGAAATCAGCAAATTTGACTGCGACTTTGATTTAGTATCCGGAAGATATGTGATCGATGCAAAATCTATCATGGGCATCTTCAGCTTAGATTTATCTAAACCAATCGACCTGAACATTCATGCTGACGGTCCTGCACTTGACAGTGTAATGGAAGTAATCGGTAAATACACAATCGAATAATCTTTCGTGTATACAGGAGGAAGCCGGAAGACTTCCTCCTTTTTTATTTTCCTTCCGGACACTTTATGAAATTTCAATAACCTCTGTTGTTTTTAACGCTTCTTCCATAAGTTCTTCGATTTTTTCTTCCAGTTTTGTCTCTGAACGGTGAATCACCTTGAGATTCGGTTTTGTAACCGGGTGTTTCGCAACAAAAATCGTACAGCAGTCCTCAAACGGAAGAATAGACGTCTCAAATGTATCGATTTTCTTTGAAATCTCCACAATCTCCTGCTTATCAAAGCCGATTACAGGGCGATATACAGGAAGAGTACATACTTCGTTTGTAGCTGCAAGACTGTGAAGGGTCTGACTTGCCACCTGTCCGATGCTCTCTCCTGTAATCATACCAAGACAGCCTGTCTCTTTTGCAAAATGCTCTGCAATACGCATCATGTAACGGCGCATGATAATAGTAAGCTCCTCGTGGGGACACTTATCGTAAATGTAAAGCTGAATATCTGTAAAGTTTACGATATGAAGACGGATTGGTCCGCTGTATTTTGCAACCAGCTTTGCAAGATCTACTACTTTCTGCTTTGCTCTGTCACTTGTGTATGGCGGCGCATGGAAATATACGGCGTCAATTTTTACGCCTCGTTTTGCAATCATGTATCCTGCAACCGGACTGTCGATTCCACCGGACAAAAGAAGCATTGCTTTTCCGTTTGTTCCTACAGGCATACCGCCCGGTCCTTTTATTGTCTCTGAATATACATAAATTTTATCACGGATTTCCACAGAAAGGGTCATATCCGGCTCATGTACGTCAACGGAAGCCTCCGGAAAGGCATCAAGAATGGCTCCGCCTATTTTTGCGCTTACCTCCATAGAAGGAATCGGATAAGATTTCTTTGCACGGCGCGTATATACCTTGAAGCTTCCGGAAAAATCCGGGTATCTGTTTTTCATATAAGATATAACGTCTTCGCACATTTTGTCAAATCCGTTGTCCTCGTAAATAACAACCGGGCAGATTCCCACAATTCCGAATACTTTCTGAAGAGCTTCCACAGCCTCGTCAAAATCATAAACCTCCGGGCAGAATACGTACACGCGTCCCTGCTCTTTTTTTACTTCAAATTCTCCCTCTACTTTGGAGAGCGCGATCCGCATCTGCTTTACAAGGGCGTCCTCAAACATATATCTGTTTTTGCCCTTAATTGCGATTTCTGCGTATTTAATTAAAAATGCGTGAAATATCATATTATCTCCTTTCCTATCGTCTGGAATATCTTCTGAGAGCCGGTACGACTTCTCTTAAAACTTCCAGACAGTAATCTGCTTCCTCAAATGTATTTTCCTCACAAAAGCTGAGGCGCACCGTGCTTTCCTTCTGTTCAGCGGAAAGTCCCATTGCAGTCAGCGTTCCGCTTGCTTTTCTCTTATGACTGGAGCAGGCGCTTCCTGCGGAAACATAAATTCCTCTATCCTCAAGAGTGTGAAGAAGAACCTCACTTCGGATTCCCATAAAGCTTACGCTTAAAATCTGGGGTGCTCCCTCACGAAGCTCCATCCCGTTTATTTTTACGTTTTCTATCTGAGAAAGCCCTTTTGCCATATACTCTTTTAACTGGTACATATGCTCCACATTTGCGTCAAAATTTCTGTAAATCTCTTCTGCTGCCACGCCAAGACCGGCAATCCCCGGAACATTGTCTGTACCGGAACGCATTCCGCCCTGCTGCCCTCCGCCTAAAATCTGAGGCTCTATTCTTACTTTTTCATTGATATAAAGAAATCCCACGCCTTTTGGTCCATGAATTTTATGTCCGCTTACAGAGAGAAGGTCTATTCCCAGCTTTTTCGGATAAATCCTGTATTTTCCAAACGCCTGGATTGCATCTACATGGTAAAGGGCTTTCGGGCTTTTTTCATGGACCAGCTTTGCGATTTTTTCTACCGGCATGACGGAACCCACCTCGTTATTTACATACATGGTAGAAACCATAATGGTATCCGGGCGAAGAGCTTCTTCCAGAGCATCAAGAAGTACTACCCCTCTTTCATCTACGGGAAGAATTGTCACCTCGAAGCCCAGGGATTCCAGATACTCCACAGGCTGACCTACTGCCGGATGCTCCACTGCTGTTGTAATAATGTGGTTTCCTTTTCTCTTATTTGCCATCACTCCGCCAATCAGGGCAAGATTATTGGATTCTGTTCCCCCTGATGTAAAAAGGATTTCTTTTTCGTTTACTTTCATAAGGCGGGCAATGGACGCTTTTGCATCTTTTATATACTGCTCTGCCTCTACGCCTTTTCTGTGCATGGCAGAAGGATTTCCGTAATCCTCCGTCATAGTTTTGCACACAATTTCCCGTACCGCCTCATAACACTTTGTTGTGGCGGAATTATCAAAATATGCTTCCATCACGCTTTATCTCCTTCCAGGTGGAACATAAGAACAGAAAGAATGGCAAGTCCCGCCGTCTCCGTTCTTAAAATTCTGTGTCCCAGTGTAACCGGCTTTGCGCCTGCCTCCATTGCCATCTGAATTTCCTCTTCCTCAAAGCCGCCCTCCGGCCCGATAAAAATCCCAATGGACTGTCCCGGCACAATGCTTTCTATGATTGCTTTTGTCTCCTTCATTCCTTTTGCAAGTTCATAAGGAACAAGGCAGATGTCAAGCTCTTTTGCAAGCGCGAGGGCATCTTTAAGCTTCATCACAGAATGTACTTCCGGCACAAGCATCCGCTTTGACTGCTTTGCTGCACTTTCTGCGATCTGTTGCCATCTTGCCGTCTTTTTCTCTGCTTTTGCACCGTCAAGCTTCACCACACACCGTTTTGTGGCAACCGGCACTACGCTGTATGCCCCAAGCTCCACAGCCTTCTGTATGATAAGTTCCATTTTATCTGCTTTTGGAAGTCCCTGAAAGAGGTAAATTTTTCCGGGCAGCTCATATTCCGGCTCCTGGGCGTAAAGAATGTGAAGAACTACTTCTTCCTCCCCGAAACTTTCAATCGTGCAGCAGTATTCTTTTTCACTGCCGTCGCTGATCCAGAGTTCTTCCCCTGTCTTCATGCGGAGAACATTTCGGATATGATTTACGTCCCCTCCTGTAATGGAAATTCTGTGCTCCTCTTCCTGGATCTGATAAGGCTCTACAAAAAAACGCTGCATCTTAAGAGTCCTTTCTTGCTGTGACAGACACCCATTCGCCCTGATGCGTCACTTCCACAACAGTAAGCCCCGCATCTTTTACAGCCTGCACAACCACGTCTTCTTTTACGTCAAGAATACCGGAAGTAATGTAGTATCCGCCTTTTTTCATCTGATTTACGATAACAGGAGTGAGAGGCACAAGAACGTCTGCCAGAATATTGGCTGCTACAATGTCGTATTTCTCATATCCTGCTTTATCCTGCACTTCTTTATCGTCAATAATATTTCCGATCATCATGTCAAAGGCTTCCTCCGGAATATCATTTGCCTCTTTATTCTCTGCAACTGCAGGAATTGCGCAGGGGTCAAGGTCTGTTCCCAGAACGTGCTTTGCCCCCAGTTTCAGAGAAACGATTCCAAGGATTCCGCTTCCTGTTCCCACATCGAGAAGCTCCGTATCCTCTGTCACATATTTTTTAAGCTGTCGGATCACAAGCTGTGTTGTCTCGTGCATTCCTGTTCCGAAGGCTGTTCCCGGATCAATGTGAAGGATCATTTTATCCCTGTCTTCTTCCTTCACTTCCTCCCAGGAAGGAACAATAAGAATATCATCTACATAGAACTGATGGAAATACTCTTTCCAGTTGTTGATCCAGTCCTTGTCCTCTGTCTCGGATTCCTCAATGGTTCCCTCTCCAATATCCATAAAAGAGCGGAGCTCCTCCAGAGCTTCTCTTACTTTTTTCAGCATCTCTTCTTTATCTGTATCCTCGTCCAGATAAAAATTGAGATATGCCACACCGTCATCCTCCTGAGTTTCCGGCATAATGTCCACAAACATCTGCTCCTTGTCTTCTTCTGTGAGCGGCTGCTTATCTACGATTTCCGCACCTTCCACGCCCACCTCGGCAAGTGTGCAGATTACTATGTCCTCTGCCTCTGTTGTTGTTTTTACAGTAAAACGGTTCCATTTCATAATTAATTGTCTCCCATCTTTTCTTTCCAGATTTTTCTGTTCCAGTATTCAAACATATCCATTATCTTCTGATAACGGCTTTCCTTTGCAAAAAAGCGCCATGCGGCTTCTACAAGAATGACTGCGGCAATGGCGTCCACAATATAATGCTGTTTTAACACCTGTGTGGAAATGATGATAAGTCCCGCAAATACGAGGGAAAATCTCTGATACCACACAGGGATCTCCCTGGCCCCCTTTAATCCTCTCCAGCAGAGCCAGCTCACATAACAGTGAATAGAAGGAAGAAGGTTTGAGGGCATATTTCCTCCGTCCATTATGTATACAAGGGAAAGCACACGCTCGGACAGCGTATCGCCTGCGAGCGCCGGACGGATATTTGTAGTCGGCACTGCCATAAATATAATAAAACACATAAGGTGCACAAGCAGATCCGTCGCTACAAACCGGTAAAATGTTTTCTTTCCCCTCTGAGCTGCAAGAACATAATTGACTGCCCAGAAAGGAAAAGCAAGAATATAAATCCAGACAAATTCCGGTATCAGCGGAACTGCCCTGTCAAATGCGAACGTAAAATCAAAGTGGTATCTGTCTGCTGTGAGAACACTGCTTCCCCAGTATACAAGACAGTTTACTGCAAGAATAGATAAAAGCGGCAGAATTTCCCACACAGAAATCCACTTTTTACATTTTTCCAAAAGCTTCAATAAGAACCTCCTTCTTTCACGGGCTTTTTGGTATACCATACGATATACAGAAGTAATTGTCAAGAGAATGAAAAAGACTCACGGAAAAAAAGGCTTCGGTACTGTGACCGGAGCCTTCTATTTTATTCCTCAAAAGTTTCCTTGAGCTTATCCATGAAGCTCTTTTTCTTCTTTTCTGGTTTTTCCTGTTTTTCGCCTGCTTCCCCTTTTGAAGCGGAAGGACGGTTTCCACATGCCTCGTCAAATTTGCGAAGCGCCTCTTTTGCCTCTGCATTGAGATTTGTAGGAACCTGTACCACAAGCGTTACATAGTGGTCGCCGCGTACATTTTTGTTTCGAAGGGAAGGAACGCCTTTTCCTTTCAGACGGATTCTTGTATCTGTCTGGGTTCCCGGCTTCACTTCATATGCAACTTCGCCGTCCACTGTGCTGATACGGACCTCGCCGCCAAGAGCCGCCTGTGCGTAGGTAATCGGCGCTGTGGAGAAGATATTCATATCCTGTCTCTGGAAAATCGGGTGGCGTGCTACATTAACTTCTACAAGCAGATCTCCTCTTGGACCTCCGTTTGTTCCCGGTTCACCTTTTTCACGGATACGGATACTCTGTCCGTTATCAATACCTGCAGGAACAGATACCTGAATCTTCTTTCTGGAAGAAGTATATCCCGTTCCACGGCAGCTTGTACATTTCTCTTTAATCACCTTACCTGTTCCGTGACATTCCGGACAGGTCTGTACATTTCGAACCATACCGAACATGGACTGCTGGGTGTATACAATCTGACCCTCTCCGTTACACTTCGGACATGTAACAGGGGAAGTTCCCGGTTTTGCTCCGGTTCCGTGGCAGGTTGTACACTCGTCCTTCAATACAATTTCCAGCTCTTTTTCACAGCCAAAAACTGCCTCTTCGAAGGTAATGTTCACCCTTGCCCGAAGATTTGCACCTTTCATGGGACCATTATTTGCACGTCTGCCCCGGCTTCCGCCTCCGAAAAGGTCACCAAAAATATCACCGAAAATGTCGCCCATATCTGCGCCGTTAAAGTCAAAGCCGCCGAATCCGCCTGCGCCTCCTGCTCCGCCGTTCTCAAAGGCTGCATGACCAAACTGATCGTACTGTCTTCTCTTGTCCGGATCGCTTAAGATGGTGTATGCTTCCGTTGCTTCTTTAAACTTTGCTTCCGCATCTTTATCACCCGGATTTACGTCCGGGTGATATTTTTTGGCTAATTTACGGTATGCTTTTTTTAATGCTGCGTCATCGGCGTTTTTGTCCACGCCAAGGACTTCATAATAATCTCTTTTATCAGCCATGATTCCTTTTCCTATACTTGTTTCTTATCAGACTTCTTTATAGTCTGCGTCTACTACATCGTCATCGTGTCCGCCCTGGGAAGCGCCTGCTCCCATGTCCGGACCTGCCTGGCCTGCACCTGCTGCTCCCTGTGTCTGCTCATACATTTTTGCGAAAAGCTTCTGTGCGCTCTCCATCATTTTTTCCTGTGCAGCTTTGATGTCTGCAATCTGGGAATCTGTGATCTCTTCTGTATTTGCAGTCTGGGAAAGAAGGTCTTTCAGTGCATTTAAGTCAGCCTCTACTGCTGCTTTGTCATTTGCTTCCAGTTTGTCGCCGGCTTCTTTCAGCGCGTTCTCAACCTGGAATACCATAGAATCTGCATTGTTTCTTGTATCGATCGCTTCTTTACGTTTCTTATCCTGTGCTTCGAACTCTGCAGCTTCTTTTACTGCTTTGTCGATTTCGGAATCAGACATATTGGAGCCTGCTGTAATTGTAATGTGCTGCTCTTTTCCTGTTCCCAGATCTTTTGCAGATACATTTACAATACCGTTTGCATCAATATCGAAAGTAACCTCGATCTGCGGAACACCACGACGTGCTGGCGGGATTCCATCAAGACGGAACTGTCCCAGAGACTTGTTGTCTCTTGCGAACTGACGCTCGCCCTGTACTACGTTAATATCTACTGCTGTCTGGTTATCTGCTGCTGTTGAGAAGATCTGGCTCTTCTTTGTCGGGATAGTTGTATTTCTCTCGATCAGACGTGTAGCGATTCCGCCCATTGTCTCGATGGAAAGAGAAAGCGGTGTAACATCAAGAAGAAGAATATCACCTGCGCCTGCATCACCAGCAAGTTTACCACCCTGTACAGAAGCGCCAAGTGCAACACACTCATCTGGGTTCAGGGATTTGCTTGGCTCTTTACCTGTAAGCTGTCTTACTTTATCCTGTACAGCCGGGATACGTGTGGAACCACCTACAAGAAGTACCTGACCAAGTTCGGAAGCTGTGATTCCCGCATCGGAGAGTGCACGGCGTACCGGCTCTGCTGTTCTCTCTACCAGGTCGTGTGTCAGCTCGTCAAATTTTGCTCTTGTAAGGTTCATATCAAAGTGTTTTGGACCTTCTGCTGTTGCTGTGATAAACGGAAGGTTGATATTTGTTGTTGTTGCGGAAGAAAGCTCTTTCTTTGCTTTTTCTGCTGCTTCTTTTAATCTCTGAAGAGCCATTTTGTCGTTGCTTAAATCAACGCCCTCTGTTCTCTTGAACTCAGCAAGCATATAATCTGTAATTTTCTGGTCGAAGTCATCACCACCAAGACGGTTGTTACCTGCTGTGGAAAGAACTTCGATAACTCCGTCACCGATCTCGATGATGGAAACATCGAATGTACCGCCGCCAAGGTCATATACCATGATCTTCTGCTCTTTTTCATTATCAAGTCCGTATGCAAGAGCTGCTGCTGTAGGCTCGTTAATGATACGTTTTACATCAAGACCTGCAATTTTACCTGCGTCTTTTGTAGCCTGACGCTGTGCGTCATTGAAGTAAGCCGGAACTGTGATAACTGCTTCTGTTACGCTTTCTCCGAGGTATCCTTCTGCGTCTTTTTTCAGTTTCTGAAGAATCATTGCGGAAATTTCCTGTGGGGAATATTTCTTTTCGTCGATTGTCACACGGTAATCTGTACCCATTTCTCTCTTAATAGAAGAAATTGTTTTTTCCGCATTTGTAACTGCCTGACGTTTTGCAGGCTCACCTACAAGACGCTCTCCTGTTTTTGTGAAAGCCACAACAGACGGTGTTGTTCTGGCACCTTCTGTATTTGCGATAACAGTTGGCTGTCCACCTTCCATAACGGCTACACAGCTGTTTGTTGTACCTAAGTCAATACCAATAATTTTTCCCATAATATTTGTCCTCCTAATATAATATCTGCTTATTTCTCATCTCAATTTTTAGGTTGTTCCGTCAGTTGGCAACCTTTACCATACTGTGGCGTACTACGAAGTCCTTATAAGTGTAACCTTTTTGGAATTCCTCCACAACTATGTTTTCTCCTGCCTCCTCGTCTTCCACATGCATCACTGCATTGTGGAAATCCGGGTCGAACTCTTTGCCCACTGCTTCAATCTGTTTTACTCCCAGCTCTTCTAAGGTTGTCATAAGCTGTTTGTAAATCATGCGGATCCCTTCTGCGAAGGCATCTTCTTCCGGAGCCTGTGCGAGACCTCTCTCGAAATTATCGACTACAGGAAGGATTTTCTCCACAATTTCCCTTGCTCCGATAATGTACATGCTCGCTTTCTCTTTTTCCGTACGTTTACGGAAATTGTCGAATTCTGCCATGTTTCGTTTCAGTCTGTCCGTAAGCTCTTCAATCTGCTGGTCTTTTTTATCTTTTTCTTTTTTCTTCTTGCCAAAAAAAGAAGTTTTTGTCTTACCTTCTGCAGGCTGCTCCTCTGTGGAAGCGTCTGTTTCTTCGGTATTTTCTGTCTCTTCCTGTGCCATTTCTGTGTCTGTTTCTGTCTCTTCCTCAGTCACAGGAGTTTCATTGATTTCCTCCTGAACCTCAGATGTGTTCTTATTTTCTTCTGACACGCCTTCTCTACCGCCTTTCTAAGTTTTCTTATTTATCAGTGCGTCTATCTGAACCTTTAGGGTTTTAAGACTGTCTACTACATTTTCATAATCCATACGTTTCGGACCGATGATCCCAATCGTTCCCCGCATCCCGGAGCCAAGCTCATATGTAGCAGTTACTACACTGCAGTCCCGCATGGTCTGAATTGGCATCTCGTCCCCGATGTATACCTGAACTCCCGTATTCTCCGTATCCGACATATGCTCTTTCACAAGGTCTACAAGCTGCTGTTTTTCTTCAAAAGCGGAAATCAGCTCACTTGCCTTTGTCTTATCCGCAAGCTCCGGATATTTAAAAATATTGGTTGCTCCTGACGTATAGATTTCCATATCTTCTTCATCAACATGAATGGTGTCTGCCACAGCGTCCAGTACAGTGGCTACTATACCGCTGTGCATTCCTGCCTGCTCTTTGAGTCTTGCAATCATTCCCAGGTTTATATCCTGTATGGGAACACCGTTTAAGTTTGTATTCAAAAGAAGATTCAGTTTGAGAATTGTCTGATCGTCCATCTCCTCATCTAAATCAATAATCTGATTGCGGATCACATTGTTGTCGCTTACCACAACTGCCACAAGCTGCAATGGATTTACACGGGAAAGCTGAACAAACTTCAACTTGTTTCCGCTGTACTGAGGAACAGAAATCATGGTGGCGTAATTTGTGTTTGTCGCAAGGACTTTAGCTACCTGCTTCAACACCTTATCCATCTTGTCTGTCTTCTCAATCATCAGATCCCTGATTTCAGCGATTTCATCTTCCTTTTCCTTCATCAGGGCGTCCACATAAAGGCGATACCCTTTATCAGAAGGAATTCTTCCGGCAGATGTATGCGGCTGTACAATATAGCCCATATCTGTCAGATCAGACATTTCATTTCTTATAGTAGCAGAGCTGACATTTAAGTCTGCATATTTTGAAATGGTTCGTGAGCCTACCGGTTCTCCGGTTTCCATATAAGTGTTGATGATCGCCTTGAGAATTTTTCTCTTACGCTCATCTAATTCTTTTTCCACGTTCCCATCTCCTTTCTGCATAAACTCTGTTATCTTTTAATTTGTTAGCACTCATTTATATGGAGTGCTAACATCTATGGTCTTAAGATAGCACTGTTATTTTCGTTTGTCAATATCTTTCACACATTTTCCTGAAAAAATTAACATCTTCTAAAAATAATTCTGTGGAGCATTTCCTTGACAAAAAGAACCGGACTGTCTCTCCCAGTCCGGTTCTCTTTATTTGATTACTCTTACTTTCGCAACTCCGTCAATGGATTTCAGCTCCGCAAGAGCCTCTTTTGACGCTGTGCTTTCCAGGTCAAGAAGGGTATAGGCAAATTCACCCTTACTTTTGTTTGTCATATCTGCAATGTTGATTCCCTCGCTTCCGAGAATCTTTGTCACCTGGCTTATCATATTTGGAATATTTCTGTGGGTGATGGCGATTCTTCCCACTGCGACGCATTTGCCCATATCACAGTTTGGAAAGTTTACGGAATTTTTAATATTTCCGTTCTCCAGAAAATCCTTTAATTCCTTTACTGCCATTACCGCGCAATTTTCCTCAGATTCCTCAGTGGAAGCACCAAGATGAGGGGTTACAAGGATTCCTTCTCTGCCTGCTACTGTAGGATTCGCAAAATCTGTCACATATTTCTTTACTTTTCCCTCTGCCAGCGCTTCTATCAATGCTTCCTCATCTACAAGAAGGTCTCTTGCAAAATTAAGAAGTACCACACCCTCCTTCATCTTTTGGAAGGCTTCTTTATTAATCATCTTTTTTGTGCTGTCAAGAAGCGGCACATGAATGGTAATATAATCACACTGAGAATAAATTTCGTCCAGAGTTTTGCTGTGGTGTATGGTTCGGGAAAGATTCCATGCCGCGTCAATGGATATATACGGATCGTATCCGTATACGTCCATTCCAAGACCGGAGGCTGCGTTGGCAACCATAGCGCCAATCGCTCCAAGACCGATAATTCCAAGCTTCTTTCCGCTTATCTCGCATCCTGCAAACTGCTTTTTCTTTTTCTCTGCAAGTTTGTCAATATCCTCTTTGTCTTTTTCCTCTTTTACCCACTGAATACCGCCCACAATATCTCTTGATGCAAGAAGCATTCCTGCAAGAACCAGCTCTTTTACGCCATTTGCATTTGCACCTGGTGTATTAAATACTACGATTCCTTTTTCCGCACATTCTTTTACAGGAATATTATTTACTCCTGCCCCAGCTCTCGCAATGGCGCAGATGTTTTCCGGAAGCTCCATATCGTGCATTTTTGCGCTTCGTACAAGAATGGCGTCACAGTCCTTTACTTCCTCTGTTTTTCCATATTCTTCTCCGAAAAGAGACAGTCCTTTTTCCGCAATGGGATTGAGGCAATGATACTGAAACATTACGCATTCGCCTCCTCAAATTTTTTCATAAAATCAACAAGCGCCTCCACACCTTCCTTTGGCATGGCATTGTAAATACTGGCACGCATACCGCCCACGCTTCTATGACCTTTTAAATTCACAAGGCCTGCTTCTGAAGCCTCTTTTACAAATTTTGCATCCATTTCCTTATCTCCCGTCACAAAGGGAACATTCATAAGGGAGCGGTCGTTTGGAACCACGGTTCCTTTAAACAGTTTACTGTCATCAAGAAAATCATAAAGGATTTTTGCCTTTTCCTCATTTCTTTTTTTCATTTCAGAAAGGCCGCCCATTGCTTTTAACCACTTAAACACCTTTCCGCACATATAAATGCAGTAGGCGTTCGGCGTATTGTAAAGAGAGCCTGCGTCTGCATGTGTTTTATAAGTAAGCATGGTTGGCGTTCCCGGAAGAACGTCCTCTGTAATTAAATCCTCTCGGATGATTACAATGACCATGCCTGCCGGTCCGATGTTTTTCTGGACTCCGCCGTAGATAATCCCGTATCTGCTTACATCAACAGGCTCTGATAAAAAGCAGGAGGATACATCTGCTACCAGAGTTTTTCCCTTTGTATCGGGAAGCTCCTTAAACTTTGTGCCGTAGATGGTATTATTTTCACAAATATATACATAATCTGCGTCCGAGCTTATGGGAAGATCGCTGCAGTCCGGAATATAAGAAAAGGTTTTGTCCTCTGAGGAGGCAATCTTATTTGCCTTTCCGTATTTCTGCGCTTCCTGATACGCTTTTTTTGCCCACTGCCCTGTGACAATATAATCTGCCACCTTATTTTTCATAAGGTTCATGGGAATCATGGCAAACTGCTGCGATGCTCCTCCCTGAAGAAACAGAACCTTGTAATTATCCGGGATTTCCATAAGCTCACGAAGATCTTTCTCCGCCTCATCTATAATCTGCTGAAATGCGCTGCTTCTATGGCTCATTTCCATTACCGACATTCCCGTTTCTTTATAGTTCATCATCTCTTCTGCAGCTTCTCTTAATACCTCCTCCGGGAGCACTGCAGGACCTGCCGAAAAATTATAAACTCTTTCCATCCTTCTTCATATCCTCCTCATCAAATACATCGTCAATATTTGCTCCTGCAGGAACCATAGGAAATACACTTAAATCCTGATCGATCCAACAGTCGAGAACTACGGTACCCTTTGATGCAAGAGCCTTTTTAAGAGCCGGCTCCACCTCTTCTTTCTTAGTTACGCGGATTCCTTCTGCTCCCATAGCTTCTGCAAGCTTCACAAAATCCACATTATCATTTAAGATAGTATGGGAATATCTGTGGTCGTAGAACAGAGTTTGCCACTGGCGGACCATTCCCAGTACATGATTGTTCAGTACAATTTCAATTAACTGATTGCCGCTTCTCACAGAAGTTGCAATCTCATTCATATTCATTCGGAAGCAGCCGTCTCCTGCGATATTTACAACCGTTTTATCCGGTCTTCCCATTTTTGCGCCGATGGCAGCGCCAAGACCGTAGCCCATTGTTCCGAGACCTCCTGAAGTAAGAAGAGTTCTCGGTGTTTTATATTTATAATACTGAGCAGCCCACATCTGATTCTGTCCAACCTCTGTGCTGATGATTGCATCTCCCTTTGTAAGCTCATACAGTTTTTCAATCACATACGGACCGGTGAGCTGAGATTCATCGTAGCGGAGCGGATATTTTTCCTTCATTTCCATAATATGTGCGATCCATTCCGGGTGATTCTGTGCCGGGATTTTTTCCAGAAGCCTTCTTAATACCTCTTTTAAATCTCCTTCAATATAGGCGTCCACATATACGTTTTTATTGATTTCCGCAGCATCTACATCAATCTGGATAATCTTTGCATTTTTTGCAAAAGTATCTGCATTCCCTGTCACACGGTCGCTGAATCTCGCGCCAAGCACGATCAGAAGATCACACTGACTGACTCCCAGATTTGATGTTTTTGTTCCGTGCATTCCAAGCATTCCCGTATACAGAGGATCTTCTCCGGAAAATGCGCCTTTTCCCATAAGACTGTCACACACCGGAGCCTGGATTCTTGTGGAAAGCTCTGCAATTTCTCCTGAAGCCCCGGAAATCACTCCGCCTCCTCCAACAAAAATAAACGGCTTCTCTGCTTTATTGATCAGCTCTGCTGCCTGCTCAATATCTTCTTTTCGTATATCCTTTGTTTCTCTTGTCACAGTTGCGGGACGATGAGGAATATATTCATATTTTGCAGCAGTTACGTCCTTTGTAACGTCCACGAGAACAGGACCGGGACGTCCGCTTTTTGCAATCAAAAAGGCTTTCCTGATTGTATCAGCCAGCTTTGTCACATCTTTTACAATGTAACTGTGCTTTGTTACAGGCATTACAATTCCCGCTATATCCACCTCCTGGAAAGAATCCTTTCCAAGAAGTGATTTCCCTACGTTTGCAGTGATTGCAACAACGGGAACGGAATCCATAAATGCGGTTGCAATTCCTGTTACAAGATTTGTAGCTCCAGGACCGGAGGTTGCCATGCAGACTCCTACCTTTCCGGTTGCACGTGCGTATCCGTCTGCCGCATGGGCAGCGCCCTGTTCATGCGAAGTAAGCACATGGGTAATCTCATCCTTATATTCATAAAGAGCATCGTATACATTTAAAATTGCTCCTCCCGGGTATCCGAATACTGTATCCACACCCTGTTCCTTCAGACATTCTACAATAATCTGCGCACCTGTCAGCTCCATAGCATCTCCTCCTTATTTTGATTTTGGTACTTCCAGAATGGCGCCTCTGTTTCCTGAGGTTACCATTGCTGCATATCTTGCAAGGTAGCCGGTTGTTACCTTCGGTTCTCTCGGCTGCCATTTTTCTTTTCGTTTCGCCATTTCCTCGTCTGATACTTTGATTTCCAGTTTCAGATTAGGAATATCAATAGAAATTATATCTCCTTCTTCCACAAGGGCAATGGGACCTCCCACTGCTGCCTCCGGAGAAACATGACCGATTGATGCGCCTCTTGACGCTCCGCTGAATCTTCCGTCTGTAATAAGAGCTACAGAAGAGCCAAGTCCCATTCCTGCAATGGCAGAAGTTGGATTTAACATCTCTCTCATTCCAGGGCCGCCTTTTGGTCCTTCGTAACGGATTACCACAACGTCTCCTGCAACGATTTTTCCGCCTTTAATTGCCGCTATTGCGTCCTCTTCACAGTCAAACACTCTTGCCGGTCCCTCATGAACCATCATCTCCTCCACAACTGCAGAACGTTTTACAACGCCGCCGTCAGGAGCAAGGTTTCCTTTTAAAACTGCAAGACCTCCTGTAACGCTGTATGGATTGTCAACAGGACGGATCACTTCCGGATTTTTATTTACACAGTCTTTGATGTTTTCTCCCACTGTTTTTCCTGTGACTGTCATACACTCTGTATGAAGAAGTCCTTTTTTATTCAGCTCGTTCATGACTGCATATACGCCGCCTGCCTCATTTAAATCTTCCATATAAGTAGGACCTGCCGGAGCAAGATGGCAGAGATTCGGTGTTTTTTCACTGATCTCATTTGCAAAGCTTATATCAAAATCCATTCCGATTTCATGAGCGATAGCCGGAAGATGGAGCATGCTGTTTGTGGAACAGCCAAGAGCCATATCTACTGTCAGGGCATTTAAAATTGCCTCTTCTGTCATAATGTCTCTCGGGCGGATATTTCTTCTGTACATTTCCATTACCTGCATACCTGCGTGTTTTGCAAGACGAATCCTCTCGGAATATACTGCCGGAATGGTTCCGTTGCCCTGAAGCCCCATTCCCAGTACCTCGGTAAGACAATTCATGCTGTTTGCTGTGTACATACCGGAGCAGGAACCGCAGGTAGGACAGGTTTTGTTTTCATACTCACAGAGACCTTCCTCTGAAAGATTTCCCGCTGCATATGCTCCTACCGCCTCAAACATACTGGAAAGGCTTGTTTTATGTCCGTCCACTCTGCCTGCCAGCATAGGACCGCCGCTTACAAATACAGTAGGTACGTTAATTCTTGCTGCCGCCATCAAAAGTCCCGGTACATTTTTATCACAGTTCGGAACCATGACAAGCGCGTCAAACTGGTGTGCCAGTGCCATTGCCTCTGTAGAATCTGCAATTAAGTCCCTTGTAACAAGAGAGTATTTCATTCCGATATGCCCCATTGCAATTCCATCGCACACTGCAATTGCCGGAAATACAATAGGTGTTCCTCCTGCCATTGCCACTCCCTGTTTTACTGCATTTACAATTTTATCCAGGTTCATATGTCCCGGAACAATTTCATTATATGAACTTACAATACCAACAAGAGGACGCTCCATCTCCTCCTCTGTCATGCCAAGAGCACGAAACAGAGAGCGGTGGGGTGCCTGCTGCGTTCCTTTTTTTACTGCATCACTTCTCATATCTGTCTCTCCTTTATGTATGTACATTTTTATTTATACTTATTTCTTTTTAAATTTTTTAAATTGCCCTGGAAATCAAATCTCCCATCTCTTCTGTTCCCACAGCTTTACAACCGTCAGACATAATATCGCCTGTTCTGTACCCTTCTGTCAGCACCTTCTGTACTGCCGTCTCTACTGCATCTGCCTCTTTATCCAGATCAAGAGAATAACGGAGCATCATAGCCGCTGATAAGATAGTTGCAATGGGATTTGCCTTATCCTGTCCTGCAATATCCGGAGCAGAACCGTGGCTTGGCTCATAAAGTCCGAATTTCGTCTCATTTAAGCTGGCAGAAGAAAGCATTCCGATGGAGCCGGTTACCATGCTTGCCTCGTCTGATAAAATATCTCCAAACATATTTTCTGTAAGAATGACATCAAACTGTCCCGGATCGCGTACAAGCTGCATGGCACAGTTGTCTACAAGCATATGGGAAAGTGTTACGTCAGGATAATCCTTTGCCACTTCCTCAACAACGCTTCTCCAGAGTCTGGAAGAATCCAGAACATTTGCCTTATCTACGCTTGTCACCTGTTTTCTTCTTTTTTTCGCAATCTCAAAGGCCTTCACTGCAATGCGGCGGATTTCTTTTTCATTATAGGTAAGGGTATCCACGGCTGTGCGAATTCCGTTTTCTTCTGTTGTTCTTCTCTTTCCGAAATAAAGCCCGCCTGTGAGTTCTCTGACAATTACCATATCAAAGCCTTCCCCTATTATCTCTTCCTTCAGAGGACAGGCGCCCTTTAATTCCTGATAAAGATATGCAGGTCTTAAATTTGCAAAGAGATTTAAGGCTTTTCTGATTCCAAGGAGACCTGCTTCCGGACGTTTGGAAGGTTCCAGCTGATACCAGGGGGAAGTTTTTGCATCGCCTCCGATAGAACCCATTAAAACGGCGTCTGCTGCTTTTGCCTTTTCTATTGTCTCTTCTGTAAGGGGAACTCCGCACGCATCTATGGAAGCGCCTCCCAGAAGAAGTTCTTCGTATGTAAAAATATGTCCGTATTTCTCACATACTCTGTCCAGCACTTTTTTTGCCTCTTTCACAATTTCCGGTCCAATACCGTCCCCCGGAATTAACGCGATCCTACATTCCATAATTTTCTCTCCTCGCTCAAATATTTTTTCTATAATACCGCAATTTCGGAATTATTTCAACCTGTTAAAGCGAAAAAGAGTTAAAATTTTAAGTTTTTAACTGAACAAAGCAAACTTCTCTTTTTTACTCACAAAAAGAGAACCCTGATTTACAGGATTCTCTCGTATTTTACAAACTGATATTCCAGATCAAAATAAGTCTGCTCTTCACTCTCTGCTGTTATATGCCACTCCCTGTCCTCATCAAGGTTGGGAAAATAACTGTCCGCCTCATATGCAAAATCGATTTTTGTCACATGGGCAGTGTCACAGTACGGAAGAAGCTGTTTATACACGCTGTCCCCTCCGATACAGTAAACTTCCTCCTTTGGATATTTTTTAATCTCTTCCAGAAGTTCCTCAATGGTATGGACAACAATCGCATCTTTTACCTTATAATTTTTATTCCCGGTAAGTACAATATTGGTGCGGTTCTTTAAAGGAAGTCCATTGGGAAAGCTCTCCAGAGTTTTTCTGCCCATGACTACCACTTTGCCTGTTGTTTCCTGACGGAACATTTTCATATCTGCCGGAATGCTTACAAGAAGGCGGTTATCCTTTCCAATCGCCCAGTTTTTATCAACTGCTACAATAATATTCATTTTCTGTCTCTCCTTTATATAGCTATGGGGATATTTTTAATCTGCGGCCATGTCTCATAATTTTCCACGATCAGATCATCTGTTGTAAAATCATAAAAATCCTTAATCTCAGGATTCAGCTTCACAACAGGCGCCGGATACGGAGTGCGGCTTATAAGTTCCTTTACAACAGGAATGTGTCTGTCATAAATATGGCAATCGGAAATCACATGAAGAAGCTCTCCTGCCTCCATATCACAAACCTGGGCAAACATCATAAGAAGAATGGAATACTGACACACGTTCCAGTTGTTTGCAGCAAGAATATCCTGGGAACGCTGATTTAAAATTGCATTTAACGTAAGCTTCTCTTTTCCCGGCTCTTTCGTCACATTAAAAGTCATGGAATAAGCGCATGGGTAAAGGTTCATTTCATGGAGATCCTGATGCACATAAATATTCGTCATAATCCTTCGGCTGTAAGGATTGTTTTTCAGATCATAAAGAACCCTGTCCACCTGATCCATCATGCCCTCTTTATAGCTGTGCTTTACGCTCATCTGGTATCCGTATGCTTTTCCAATAGAACCGTTCTCATCTGCCCAGCTGTCCCATATATGGCTGTGGAGGTCGTGGATATTGTTTGATTTTTTCTGCCATATCCACAGAATCTCGTCCATGCAGCTTTTAAGAGCCGTCTTTCTAAGAGTAAGAGCCGGAAATTCCTTTCTCAGATCATAGCGGTTTACTATCCCAAATTTCTTAACGGTATAGGCGGGCGTTCCGTCCTCCCACACAGGGCGCACTTTCTCTCCTTCTGTACTTGTACCGTTTTCAATAATGTCCTTACACATTTCTATAAAAATATTATCTGCAATACTCATTTTTTCTTTCTCCTGGTCTTCGTTTCTACAATATTTTTTGCGGAAGCGCTCTTTTCAACAACCATTTTTCCAGAAGGTTTTTTCACATTTTCCTGCGGTGTCACAGAAAATACAAGGATTCCAAGAGCCGGAAGCTTCATCTTTACGGAATAAGGACGCTCATCCGACTCCTGCTGTTTGCAGCTTTTCCCCTCGGATTTCCCACGCCGTCTCCGCCGTATTTCTTTAAATCGCTGTTAAAAATCTCTTTATATTTTCCGGCATAAGGCACTCCAACCGGATAGTTTTCATAAGGAACTGCGGAAAAATTACATACTGCAAGAAGGGTTTCTTCCGGATTCTCTGTCTTTCGAAGGAAGGTAAGTACATTTTCCTCATATTTCATAAGCTGGATCCATTCAAGTCCCTCATAATCGTCATCTTTTTTCCAGAGAGCCGGCTGTTCTTTGTATAAGGTATTCAGATCCCGGATATACTCTTTCAGTTCCTTTGACATATCTTTATCAGGCGATGACATCTTACACCCCGGATGAAGTGTCATATATCCATACGCTGCCCGGATTTCCGCTTCTTTCTGCTTTTCATTGCCCCAGATTTTACTGCGGAAATCTTCAAGAGTTCCCACGTCTCTGCTTCCCAGAGTGAGTATATAATGCTCGCTGTACGCATAAAGAGTGGAAAGTGTAAGCTGATCGTGGCTGTTTTTCCTTTTTTCAGGTTCTGATGCAAGGTATTCCAGAAAATCTCTTGTCCAGCCGCCGCTCCATTTATAATCAAATCCAAGATGGTCGTTTTCCACGCTGTCTGTAAGTTCCGGCCAGAGTCCGTCTTCCTGCGCGATCAAAAGCACACCCGGATTTCTCTTTTTCATAATAGAATTTAAGTGTTTCAAAAATTCCACTGCATAAAGATTTTCATTTGTTCCGTAAAGATTCGGCTGCCATTCTCCCATATTTCTTCCGTAATCCAGATAAAGCATCGCGTCCACATCGTCCATACGGAATCCGTCCACATGATAAACCTCTGCCCAGAAGCAGGCGTTTGCTATGAGAAAATCCCGCACCATCGGACTTCCGTAATTATAAAGCATGGTTCCCCATATCGGGTGTACAGCACAGCCTTCATCAGGAACTTCATAAAGAGGCGTACCGTCAAACTTTTCCAGTCCTCCCTCGAATCTCGGGAACTGAGCGGGCGTCCAGTCAAGAATCACCCCCACTCCTGCCTGATGCAGAAGATTGACTGTTTTCTGGAATTTTTCCGGAGTTCCAAATCTGGATGTAGGCGCATAATAAGATGAAGTAGAATATCCCCCTGTGCTTTCTTCCAGATATTCCATAACAGGCTTAAATTCCACATGGGTATACCCTGTCTCTTTCATAAATTCTGCAAGTTCTTCTCCGCTCTCCCACTTTGTAATATCTGTCTCATAAATGGAAACCGGCTGTTTTCTGTCATCATATTTATGTCTCTCTTCCAGCCATTCCCCGTCATCCCAGGAAAAACCAGACAGATCTGCCACAACGGAAGCACAGCCTTTCGGCTTCTCAGCTTGGAAGCCATAAGGGTCTGACTTTAAAGAAACCTTTCCGCTCTTTTCTTTTATTTCATATTTATAAAGCGTTCCCGCTTTTATATCCGGCACAAATAATTCAAAGATTCCTGACATAGGCATTCTGTGCATCATGAGGAGACGCCCGTCCCAGTTATTAAAATCCCCCACAACACTGACTCTCTCTGCATTTGGAGCCCACACGGCAAAGTAAGTTCCCTCAACACCGTCCACCGTCATAAGATGTGCGCCCAGCTTTTTATATGCCTCATAATAGACACCTGCGCAAAAAGCCTTTTCCTCTTCCGGCAGAATCTGTCCGGCATACTGATACGGATCCTTCCACTGCTTTTCACAGTTTTCCCACTGTACAAGAAAGCTGTATTTGGGAATCCGTTTTGCAGGCAGAAGCACTGCGAAATATCCCGCCTCGTCTTCCATTTCCATCTGATATTCTTTTTTTCCTGCGACTACCTTGACACTTTTTGCCTCCGGAAAAAATCCCTGGATCAGAACACCGTCCTTTGTAATCTTGGGTCCCATCACATCTTTCGGAGAAACTTCTTCTCCATATACTACTGCTTCGATCCGCGGCCAGTCCATATATTGATATAATTTTTCGTCCATAGCACACCTCCTATTTTTTCTATTTTACCATTTTTTCCTGAAAAAATAAAGGAAATTGTTTGACAAATCCTTCTCACTGCGCTAAATTGGAATTAAGATTACGTACTTGGAGGAAGAACGAATGGAAAACAGATTATTTGATGTAACAGCTCTTGGTGAGCTCCTGATCGACTTTACAGAAAATGGAACAAGCTCTCAGGGAAATCCTCTTCTTGAGGCGAATCCCGGAGGCGCTGTGTGCAACGTACTTGCCATGCTTGGCCGCCTTGGCAAAAAAACTGCTTTTATCGGAAAAGTAGGACAGGATATGTTTGGAACACAGTTAAAAAATGCAGTAGAAGAAGTTGGCATTGATACCCGCGCTCTTTTTATGGACGAAGAAGTTCACACAACACTTGCTTTCGTGCATACTTATCCGGACGGAGACAGAGATTTCTCTTTCTACCGCAATCCCGGTGCAGATATGATGCTCACAAAAGACGAAGTTCCGGCAGATTTAATCCAGAATTCCCGTCTTTTCCACTTTGGCACACTCTCTTCCACACATGAAGGCGTAAGAGAGGCAACACGCCATGCCATTGAAATCGCAAAGAACGCAGGTTGTCTCATTACTTTTGACCCGAATCTTCGTCCTCCTCTCTGGAACTCTCTTGAGGATGCCAGAAGAGAGATGGAATATGGCATGACAAAATGTGACGTTCTGAAAATCTCAGATAATGAAGTAGAATTTCTTTTCGGCACAACCGATTACGACAAGGGCGCAGCTCTGATCCGCGAAAAATACAACATTCCTCTTGTTCTTATCACAATGGGAAAAGAAGGAAGCCGCGCTTACTATAAAGATATGCGCGTGGAGGCAGCTCCTTTCCTTCAGGAAAACACCATCGAGACAACAGGAGCAGGCGATACTTTCTGCGCCAGCATTTTAAATTATGTTCTTGAACATGGACTGGAATCCCTTACAGAAGAAAATCTTCTTGAAATGCTTACTTTCGCGAATGCCGCCGCATCTCTTATCACTACAAGAAAAGGTGCGCTGCGCGTCATGCCTTCCAGACAGGAAGTCATTGATTTTATCTCAGAAAGAGGAAGATAACTGATATTATGGACATTACTTTTGATACCGAATGCGGACGATTTAATTATCGCGTTTGTGCAGTCATTATAAATGATAATAAATTACTGGCAATGCACGATGAGAACTCACCATATTATTATCTTCCCGGAGGCAGGGTTTCTTTGCATGAAACAACGGAAAATGCTGTTTTGAGAGAAATAAAAGAAGAACTTGAAATAGATGCCAAAATTATCCGTCCTTTGTGGGTAAATCAAAGTTTTTTCAATGAAGATGTGACGAAAGAACAATTTCACGAACTGTGTATTTATTTTTTAATTGATGTCTCACATACAGATCTCTTTAGCAGGGGCGATAAATTCCGAATGTACGAACAGGGGCATAGGCACGATTTTGAGTGGCTGCCGTTTGAACGTCTGAAAAACGAATATATTTATCCCGTTTTTATACGAGAAAAGATCTTCGATCTTCCGGACACACTTGTTCTGCAGTCAGAATTTGAGTAAAAATAATCCTGTCTGTATATTTAACGGGCAAGCAGAACAGTTTCTATGATGAAAATTCCTCCTGTCAGAGGGTACAATATGCGTATCAACTGAACGGAGGAATTTTTCTATTTTCCAAATAAATCACTATGCGTTCCTGTCCGCGTCAAAGACAAGACAAGGGTATTACGTTCAATCCGATAAATTAATAACCAATCCGGCTGAATATGACATTCTCTGTGCCCTTTCCAGTTATTTGATAATTCATGGTCGCGATATTCCGGAAGCAAGGTTTTCCCCATAGCTAATATCTCAATTACCTTCTCCAGAAGCTCTATCTTTCGTCCTCGCTTTATCGCCAGTTTATAATCCTTCTTGAAGGCCGTGGTAGTTTTAACAGTTAACTTGCTTTCTCTCACCTTTTCAAATCAGCAAATAATTCATCTAAATCTGTATATCCTTTTACAGACGAATCTTTTGCAATCCTTTCTGCTTCTAACATAGCTGCTATGGTTTCTCTGTTCGGCTGATTAATTGAAATTTCAAACGGAATCCCACCTTCCCGCAGAGACTGACGTACAAAAATATTAAATGCTGTTGTGAGATTCATACCAAGCTCATTAAATAATTCTTCTGCTTGTTTTTTCAGTGCTGTATCCATTCGGATACTAATATTGGTTGTTGTACCTGCCATAAAATCATCTCCCTTCTATGAGTATAGTATATTCTATTTGCACGAAAATTTCAATACAATGCACAAATATTTTATATAAATTCAAGATTACGCCTCAAATCCCACACTCATACTACTTTTACTCTATATGCCGACACATTTTATCAGAATCTACTACAGCCTATAACAGCCACTCTAACTCAAAAGTATGATATAATTGCTGGTATATACATTATTATTGAATGAAGGAGAATCATATACTATGAAAATTCAACGAATTGATACATACACAGATACCCGCTTTTCTAAGAAAGCCTTATACCAACATGGATGTTTCCTTATTGATAATTTTCCTTATGAGATAGAAATTATTTCTGATTTTGAAGCAATTATTCGCGGCAAAGATGAACACCTGTATATTCCTTTAATTGAAGAATTTCGGTTTTATACTCCGCATATTACAAAATTTTACAATATCTGTGGAAAGCTTATAAAAAAATATCCTTCACCACAGGTATTAAATATTCCAATCGAACAAATTCAACCGTCTCAATTTTATGTGGATCAGGATAAAATCAAAGCAATTCACAATTTTATTCATACTCCTCATGATATTATTATTCAGGTAATGCCATATAAAGACCGATACCTCTCTCTGGACGGACATACCCATCTTTATTATGCATTATTAAATAACTGGAATACTGTCCGTGCAATTATAGCGGAAACAGATGCAACTGCCTTAGAATTTGCACAAGAAGCTCAAAACCGAAATATTTATTCTCCCAAAGATATAATATCAGTAAGTCATAAGGAATACCAGGAAAAATGGAATCATTTTTGTGATGAATACTTTAAAAACTGCGATACAAAATAGGCTTTTGACAAGGAACAGGGCAGTCTCTCCTAAGAACGACTGCCCTGTTCGCATACCTTAATCCTAAATAGATAAGTCACTTTTTGTTCTGCTGACTTTTTTACAGTAAAGAAGTAGCAATTTCCATGCTCCCCAGCCAAGCGCAAATAAAATCACACCTGTTAAAATTGATAAAAAGAACGTAGAAACCGGTCCTGCAGAAACTGCCCCAAACTGGAAACCAATATGAGCCACAAAGGGAAGATTCAGGTGCAGCAGAAAGTCTACCAGCTTTACCACACCCAGCAACGGAGTAACTGCTCCACACACAAGAAAAGTAGGAGCAATAATTCCCAGACAGGGAATGACTACCAGTCCCGAAAATCCCACAAGACTGTAAAAAGCACAGATGATCATAATTCTTTTCCAGCTGAATCCTTTTTCTTTTGTAAGTAAATCTCCAAGATATGCCCTCGCAAGCTCCTTCGGCTTTCCAAGTCTCTCCATAATCTGCTCTGTGGAAAGATGTTCACTTTCCATCTCCAGCACAGAACTTTTTATTTCTTTTACAATATCCACTCTCTCAGAAGTTGGAAGCGGTTTTAAACATTTGTCAACGGTGGACAGATACTTTTCCAATGCAGCATTCATAATTTTCATTCTCCTTTCAGCACAGACATAGCGTTTAATAAATTTTCCCATTCACGATTCATTGCTTCCAGATATTCCTTTCCTTCCTGTGTCAGGGAATAATACTTTCGCGGTGGAAGCCCCTCTGCAGATTCCTGCCATGTTGACTGCAGATACTTCTCTTTTTGCAGTCTTCGCAGCAAAGGATACACGGTACTTTCTGTGGAAGCAAGCATGGGATACCTGCTTAATTCCTGCAAAATCTCATATCCATAGCAAACCTTTCGATTCAACATGAGCAAAATACAGTATTCCAATGTACCACGTACAATCTGCGATTTCCATTTGTCCAGATTCATGTTGTCACCTCACTGTTCTTTCGATGTATACATCGTACTACACAGTATATATATTGTCAATAGTATATTTAGGACAAAAAATAAAATACCACTTGACTCCTACGTTACGTAATAGTGTATTCTTATCTTACCACGAGGAGGAATATGCTATGATGACAGTAAATGAAGTAAGTAAATTAACAGGAGTAAGTATACGTACTCTGCAATATTATGATAAAATCGGTCTGCTCCACCCTGCTGCCCACACACAGGCAGGCTATCGT
The DNA here is from genome assembly GCA_900547615.1 of uncultured Blautia sp. Taxonomy (GTDB): domain Bacteria; phylum Bacillota; class Clostridia; order Lachnospirales; family Lachnospiraceae; genus Blautia_A. The sequence goes on from URHH01000021.1 coordinate 29,719, forward strand.
CTGTACGACGAGCAGGCTTTGGAAAACCTGCAGCAGATTTTATTATTCCGTGAACTGGAATTTTCCTTAAAAGACATTAAAAAGATTATAGAAAATCCCTCTTTTAACAGGGAAAAAGCGCTCCAACAACAAATTGATTTACTGGAATTAAAAAAAGAACGCATTGAAAATCTCATTGCACTCGCTCGTGGAATAAAATTAACAGGAGGAAATAAGATGAATTTTTCCGCATTTGATACACAAAAAGAACAGGAATATAAAGCCCGTGCAAAGGCTTCCTGGGGAAATACCCCTGAATACCGGGAGTATGAAGAAAAGACAAAAGACAGAACTGCCTTACAGCAGAATGCTATCACAGCTCAAATGATGGACATATTTGCAGAACTGGGTAAAATCAGACACAGCGAGCCTTCTTCCAAAGACGCTCAAATGCTTATCCGGCATTTACAGGATTTCATATCAGAACATTTTTACACCTGCTCTGACGAAATTCTTGCAAGTCTTGGAGAAATGTATAAAACAGACGAATTTACTGCCAATATTGACAATGCCGGTGGAAAAGGCACTGCTGTGTTTGCCAGCCGCGCCATTGAACTATACGTAAAAAATAAGTGAAATATTATAAGGAGCAGAGATCGTAAATCCCATTTCTGCTCCTTCTCTATTAATTCTTTATTCTCTGAAGGGATTTCTGCCTGTAAATCTCTTTCAGATCCTCTATTGCCATTTTCACATCCAATGTATGAAAACCAAGCCAGCACTCATTCATCGTCTCCGCATCCGCTGTTTTATAAATTTCACGGCTTGTCTCTTTTGTGTAATAATGCCAGTACCGATACGTATATCCTGTCCAGTACATAACCTC
>URHH01000022.1 GCA_900547615.1 uncultured Blautia sp.
GATTCTACCGGCAGCTTTCTATATAAAATCCTTTATATATAGAAGAAATTAGATGGAAAATAGACCAGGAGAGACAAAAATGAACATAGTAATGGACAATTGGGAAGAAATTCTTCAAACTCTGAAAAAAGAATATCAGATTTCAGAAGTTCCTTTCAATACCTGGCTCAAGCCCCTGAAGGTTTATACTGCTGAAAACAATGTGGTTACTATCATTGTTCCTTCTGAGCTTGCAGGTCTTGGACTGAGCTATATCAGCAACAAATACAAACTTCCTCTTCAGGTAACGATCAGCGTTGTAACAGGACTTGATGAGTGCGAAGTCCGCTTTATCCCTGAAGATGAAGTTCCGGAAAAAGAAATTCCTACATATGACGAACGTGTACTGGATTCCCGCTATGAGGAGGCTCACTTAAATCCAAAATACACATTTGACACCTTTATTGTAGGAAGCAATAACAAATTTGCCCAGGCTGCTGCCCTTGCAGTTGCGGAATCTCCGGGAGATACTTACAATCCTCTCTTTATTTACGGAGGCGCCGGCCTTGGAAAAACACACTTAATGCACTCCATTGCTCACTTTATTCTGGAGCATGACGAAAACAGCAAGGTGCTTTATGTAACAAGTGAGGAATTTACAAACGAACTGATTGAAACAATTCGAAACGGAAACAATACGGCAATGACAAAATTCCGTGAAAAATACAGAAATATTGATGTTCTCCTGGTTGACGATATTCAGTTTATTATAGGAAAGGAATCTACGCAGGAGGAATTTTTCCATACCTTCAACAGCCTTCACAGTGCGAAAAAACAGATTATCATTTCCTCTGATAAACCGCCGAAAGATATGGAAATCCTGGAAGAAAGATTCCGTTCAAGATTTGAATGGGGTCTGATCGCTGATATTACACTTCCTGATTATGAAACAAGAATGGCAATTCTTCATAAAAAGGAAGAAATGGACGGCTACAATATCAGTGAAGATGTAATTAAATATATTGCAACAAACATCAAATCAAATATCCGGGAGCTGGAAGGCGCTTTTAATAAAGTTATGGCTTTTGCCAAGCTGGAAAAAAAGGACGTGACTCTTGAACTTGCAGAACAGGCGTTAAAAGATATTATTTCTCCTGATGAAAAAAAGGTAATCACACCGGAGTATATTATTTCCGTTGTCGCAGAACATTTCGGCGTAACTGTAAACGATTTAAGCGGAAACAAACGAAACTCCAAAATTGTAGTTCCCCGGCAGATTGCCATGTACCTTTGCAGGGAAATTATATCCACACCACTTAAAAATATAGGAAAATGTCTTGGAAACCGTGACCATACAACTGTAATGCACGGCATTGACAAAATTGAAAAAGAAATTATCACAGATGATAACCTGAAAAACACAATCGATATATTAAACAAAAAGATTAATCCACAAGGGTGAAAAAGTTTTCCACATGAAGGGTGTATAAGCTGTTGATTAGATGTTGATTCTATGTGTATTAATGTGCATAACTTTTGCGGTAAAAAATCCACTTTCGGTTGTGCACAACTTATTCACATACTTTAACCAGACCTTTACACGAAGTTATCCCAACTCGAACCCCTTGCATTTACTGGGTTCAAGTGAGTTTTTCACAAATTAACACCCCCTACGGCGGTTACGACGGATTTCTTCTTAAATATTATTTATAAACAAACCACCTCGAACAAGAAGGGAGTTATACACATTATGAAAATTATCTGTTCCAAAAACAGTCTTTTAAAAAGCGTAAGCATTTCTTTAAAAGCTGTTCCATCAAAAACAACAATGCCTATTCTTGAATGTATTTTAATCGATGCAACCACAAACCAGATTAAATTTACTACCAACGATATGGAACTTGGGATTGAAACCATTGTTGATGGAAACATTGCTGAAAAAGGAATGGTGGCACTGGATGCAAAAATCTTCTATGAGATCATCAGAAGACTTCCTGATAATGACGTTACCATTAAAACAGATGATAAATTTACTGCCACCATCACCTGTGAAAAAGCAAAATTCAATATTCCCGGAAAATCAGGGGAAGATTTTGCTTATCTCCCACTGATCGAAAGAGAAGAATCTTTAACTATCTCTCAGTATACATTAAAAGAAATGATTCGTCAGACAATTTTCTCTATTGCTGTTAACGAAAATAACAAATTAATGACAGGTGAGCTGTTTGAAATTAAGGATAATTGTCTGAAAGTTGTATCACTTGACGGACACCGTATTGCGATCCGGAAAATGCCGTTAAAGAGAACGTATTCTGACCGTAAGGTTGTCGTTCCTGGAAAGACATTAAATGAAATCAGTAAAATTCTTTCCGGTGAAATGGACGATATGGTAAGCATTTTCTTTACAAAAAATCATATTCTGTTTGAATTTGACCAGACTATGGTTGTTTCCCGCCTGATCGAAGGAGAATATTTCCGTATTGATCAGATGCTTTCCAGCGATTACGAGACAAAACTTTCCATAAACAAAAAAGAGTTTCTTGACTGTATCGACAGAGCCACTCTTCTTGTAAGAGAGGGAGATAAAAAGCCGATCATTATCCATATTACAGACAATAACATGGAGCTGAAAATAGATTCTGCTATGGGTTCTATGAATGAAGACATAGATATAGAGAAAGAGGGCAAGGATATTCTCATTGGATTTAATCCCAAGTTTTTGATCGATGCACTGAAGGTAATTGATGATGAGATCATTAATATTTACCTTGTAAATCCAAAGGCTCCATGTTTTATCCGGGACGATGAGGAAAATTATACGTATCTGATCCTTCCTGTAAACATTAATCAGAATCAGGCAAGATAAGGAGACTGGAAGATGGAAGTAAAAATAAGAGATGAATTTATAAAACTGGGGCAGGTATTAAAACTTGCCGGTGTTGTAGAAGACGGCGTAGAAGCAAAGTACGTGATCACTGACGGACTTGTAAAAGTAAACGGGGAGACGGAGCTTCGCCGGGGAAAAAAGATCGTGGAAGGCGATATAATTTCCTATAATGGTCAGGATATTAAAATAATCAGGTGACGGAATGTATATTGAATCCATTCAGTTAAAGGATTTCCGTAATTACGATTCCCTGGAGCTGAAATTTGACAGAGGGACAAACATTTTTTATGGGAATAATGCGCAGGGGAAGACAAATATTCTGGAAGCAGTGTATCTCTGCGGAACGAGTAAATCTCATAAAGGCAGCAAGGATAAGGAGATTATCCGTTTTCAGCAGGAGGAATCCCACATCCGTATGATGGTGAAAAAAGAAGGCGTATCATACAAAATCGATATGCACCTGAAGAAAAACAGGGCAAAAGGTGTGGCAATCAACGGCATTCCCATAAAAAAAGCAAGGGAGCTTCTGGGGGTAGTAAATCTTGTGTTTTTCTCCCCCGAAGATCTGAATATTATAAAAAACGGACCTGCAGAGAGGCGGAGATTCCTGGACTTGGAATTATGTCAACTTGATAATATTTATCTGTCGGATCTGGCGGCATATAATCACATTGTGAATCAGAGAAACCGGCTGTTAAAGGATTTACATAAGCAGCCGGAGCTTAAGGGTACTCTTGATGTGTGGGATATGCAGATGGCAGGTTACGGCAGGAAGATTATTGAGAAGAGAAAAGAGTTCATAGAAGAATTAAATGAAATTGTTCATGAAATACACAGAAATTTAACTGGCGGAATAGAAGAAATAGAGGTTGTGTATGAACCAAATACAGAAACAGAGGATTTTGAGGCGGCTCTGTTAAAGAACAGGGAGAGGGACATAAGAATGAAACTTTCTTCCACAGGACCTCACAGAGACGATATGTGCGTGATGGTAAATGGGATTGACATACGTAAATTCGGTTCTCAGGGGCAGCAGCGAACAGCCGCTCTTTCGATGAAGCTTTCGGAGATCTATCTTGTGAAAAAGAGGATCAAGGATACGCCGGTTCTTCTTCTTGATGACGTTCTTTCCGAGCTTGACAGCAGCAGGCAGACGTATCTTCTGGAAAGCATTCATGATATTCAGACGATGATCACCTGCACAGGTCTTGATGACTTTGTCAGCCATCAGTTTGAAATTAATAAGGTGTTTTATGTTGAAAAGGGAACTGTAAAAAATCAGCAGAAAGTATTTTGACAAGTATATAAGCATATGTTAAACTACTCGTAACTATGGAAAGTTGGTGAAAATTTTGGATAAAGAAGAATTTCGAATCAAGCTTGAAGAAATTAATAACTTAGTTGAAAAAAAAGATTATAAGGGCGCAATGGAAGTTGTGGACAGCATTGACTGGCGTCGTGTGAAAAACGTGAGAACCTTATGTGTTGTAGGTGAAATCTATGCGGCAAATAAGAGATACGAGGACAGCCGGGAAATTTTCCTTCTTGCTTATCATAAAGCGCCAATCGGAAAAAATATTCTTTACCGTCTTATAGAAATTTCCCTTAAAATGGGGGATATTGAGGAGGCAATGGAATATTTTGACGAGTTTAAAGAAATTGCTCCAAACGATAACACAAGATATGTTCTGAAATATAAGATATTCCGGGCAAAGAAGGCGTCTCTCAATGAGCAGATCGCCATTCTCGAAGAATATAAAGAAAAAGAATTTACAGAAAAATGGACATACGAGCTTGCAAAACTTTATTATAAGGCGGGAAATAAAGAAAAATGTCTGGAAATCTGCGATGAGCTGATTCTCTGGTTCAATGAGGGTACATATGTTATGAAGGCGCTCGACCTGAAAATGCGTATGGGACTTCTTACAGGAGCAGAGAAAGAAAAATACGAAAAGCAGTTTATTCCAAAGCTCCTGAAGCCGGAAGATGCAAAGGCATTAAAGGAAAATATGGAGAAACAGGAAGAAAAACCTGCGCCTGAACCGGAAAAGCCTGAAATTGAGAGCATTCAGATACGAAGCGATAAGGACCTGGAAGGGGCAGAAACTCTTCAGGAGAAAATTTCCAAAGGTATCCGCGATATTTTCCGTGCAAAACGAACATCTTTTGATGAGTTTGAGGAAGAAGAGGAAGAAGAAAATTCCGAAGAGGAACAGAAGGAAATGCTGAAAACTCCGTCTTCCGAGGAGGAATACGACAAGGTTCCGGAACTGGAAGAAGAGTTTGAAAAAACGAAGAAGACAGAAGAACCGGAAGAGACAGTTTCAGAAAAACAGGAGGTTCTGCAGGAAGAGGAAGAAGCGCCTGCAAAAGAGCCTGCTTTTGATTTTTCACAGACAATTAAAATGCCGGAACTTAATATTCCAAAGTCCATGAGAAATATGACGCCGAAGGAAGCGCCGGAGGTTGAGACGAAACCGTTTGAAGATAAGGCGGATTTTGATTTTAATCTGGAGGATACCATTCTTGCAGCTGCTTCTGCCCAGGGAATTGATATTCCGGAGGAAAAGAAAGAGCCGAAGCAGGTCGCAGATTTAACAATGGACGACTTGGAGGAGGAGATTTTTTCCGAGGAAGATTTAAGACTGGCAGAGCAGGAGTTTATGAAGGGACCGTCTGCAGTACAGAAAGACGAGCCTGAGATAAAGCTTCCGTTCGATATGCCGGCTGCAAAAAAGGAAGAAAAAACGGAAATTCCGGATTTAGAATCAGAGGAACTTCTCGGCGATGTTTTTGGAGAAGACATTCAGGAGGAAGAAGAAATTTTCCATGACTTTGGTGAGGAAGAAGAAGAAATTCCGGAAGAAATCCTTCCGGACTCTATGCGTTCACGGGACGGTGAGCCGGCGCTTGATGAGGAACTTCTCTCAGAGGAAGAGGAACTGGAACGTTTTATTGACTCCATGAATATGGAAGAAGAGACAGACGCGCTCAAAATTGTTCCAAGAGAAAAGGAACTGAGAGAAGAAGAGAAAAAGCTGTTTACATACTTCATCAAGATACCGGGAATGAAAGAGCAGCTTCTTGAAGCCCTTCTCGATGCCCAGCTTGCAGCGGCAGATAAAACGTCCAAAACAGGAAATATTGTAGTGATGGGCGGAAGAGAAACAGGAAAAACAAGGCTGATCTCAAGCCTGATTCCTGCAGTTTGCAAGGAGCTGAATCTGGAAGCTGCAAATGTGGCATATATTTTTGCAGAACAGATTAATGGAAAAGATCTTCGAAAAATCATGAATAAACTGTCAGGCGGTTTCTTTGTCATAGAAGATGCAAACCAGCTTGACCAGGAGACGGCAGAGCAGTTAAACCAGATTATGGAAGAGGAGACAGACGGTCTTACGGTAATTCTGGAGGACGAAAAAATAGGCATGAGAAAAATGCTTGCAAGATACCCGAAACTTGCAAAAAAATTCACGTCCGTTATTAATATTCCTGTATTCACAAATGATGAACTGGCAAATTTTGCGAAGGTTTATGCAAAGGAAAACGGATACAGAATTGATAACATGGGAATGCTTGCCCTTTATAATCTCATTGGAGTCAATCAGAAAGAGGACGAGCCAATGAATATTGGCGCTGTGAAGAATCTGATCGATGCGGCAATCAGTAAATCTCAGGGCGGACGCCTGTTTAAAAAGAATACGTCCAAAAAACGACTGGACAGAGACGGATATATTGTACTGTACGAAAAAGATTTCAGCGGTAAATAAAAATTATAAAATTAAAAAGGAAGTGTAAATTATGACCGGACCTTATCTCGGAAATCCGAAATACACCATTGAAGTTCTTCAGAAGTATAACTTTGCATTCCAGAAAAGGTTCGGTCAGAATTTTCTGATCGATACCCATGTTCTGGAAAAGATCATTGCAGCCTCACAGATCACAAAAGACGATTTTGTGCTGGAAATAGGTCCCGGGATCGGAACAATGACCCAGTACCTTGCAGAGTACGCAAGAGAGGTTACGGCAGTGGAAATTGATAATACGCTGATCCCCATTCTGAAAGATACACTGAAAGACTGGGATAATGTAACAGTGATAAATGACGATATTCTGAAAGTGGATATTCGGAAGCTGGCATTGGAGAAAAACGGCGGAAGGCCTATAAAAGTAGTGGCAAATCTGCCGTATTATATCACCACCCCTATTATTATGGGCTTGTTTGAAAATCAGGTTCCTATTGATTCGATTACGATCATGGTCCAGAAGGAAGTGGCAGACAGGATGCAGGTTGGGCCGGGTACAAAAGATTATGGCGCGTTGTCTCTGGCTGTTCAGTATTATGCAAGACCGGAAATCGTTGCCAATGTACCGCCAAACTGTTTTATGCCAAGACCAAAGGTTGGAAGTGCTGTTATCCGCCTGGAACGATATGAGAAACCTCCGGTTCAGGTAACTGATGAAAAGCTGATGTTCCGTATTATACGGGCGTCCTTTAATCAGAGAAGAAAGACACTTGTAAACGGTCTCAAAAATTCTCAGGAGCTTTCTTACTCCAGGGAGGAGATAGAAGAGGTATTAAATACATGCGGAATCCCTCTGAATATCCGGGGAGAGGCGCTGACCCTTGCCGAATTTGCCGAGATTGCGAATGCGTTTGGTGAAAAGAAAAAGTGATAACAAAAAAAGTATCCGGTGGCTAGTCGGATACTTTTTTTTACGTTTATAGTTTTAAAAGGAAGGAGAGTTGATTGCTTTGGGAGCAATCAACATATGAAAAAGAAATTTTATAAAAATAATGTTGGCTGTATTATTTTTACGGTATTAGTATATCCAATAAATGTGATGGAATCATGTGTAACATATGAAAAAATCATGAACGAATGTCGAATGTTTTATGAATAAGCGGAGTAAAACAGGACATAAGACAGGATTTAAAGAAAATGATCAGAAACCTTTTATATAAATTTTACAGACAGGAAGAGAATTTGTGTTATACTGGAAACTGTTTTAAGAAGATAACAAAAAACAGGAGGATTACATGATGATGAAAAAAATAAAAAAATTAACAGCAGCAGTTATGACAGCAGCAGTTCTTTTCTGTTCACCGGTTACTTCTATGGCGGCAGATACTGCAGGAAGCCAGGCAGAAGAAGTGATCATGGAGAATGTAGATAATCTTTTGTCTGATCCGGGGCAGGTAGCGGACATTATTGTTTATGTGAAGGAGCTGATCGATCAGCAGCAGATTACAGGCGATCAGATTGCAAGCGGTGTTGATATGGCGGCAGAAGTGCTTGGGATCAGCCTCACAGACAGCGAGAAGGAAGCGATTGTAAATGTGGCTCAGAAAGTTCTTGCCATAGACGTAGATGCAGATGCGCTTCGGTCTCAGATTGAGAGTGTGTATGATAAAATGGAAGATATGGGAATTGGAAAGGAAGAAGTCAAGGGATTCATTCAAAAAGTGATTGATTTTGCAAAAAGTCTTCTTGGTTAAGAGGGAAAATATACGAAGTTGATATGATTAGAGAGAAAAGCATCAATACAGACTGGTATATTTTATAAAAACATATAAAAAATATGAAAAAAAACTATGCAAATAAAACAAAAGTTCATTACGAGTTCATAATTTGTTCATAAATATTTGCTATGATAAAATCAGTTCGAAAGAACTGCTACGGTTGAAAATGTAATGATACTCATTACACAAACAGTTTTTTCATAATAATGCCCCGGCAAACCACTGCCGGGGCACTCCTCGTTTTATCAGGATTTATTCTGTTTGTCTCCATATTTCTGGATTTCTATATTAAGCTGTTCCATTTTTTCATCAAGCAAAGTGACAAAACCTGCACATTCACGTAATTCTCTGGAAATGTAATCTGGTCCCTCGCCTTCAAATTTATAGTGCATTTTGTGCTCAAGAGTTGCCCAGAAGTCCTGTGCTACTGTACGGATCTGAATTTCCACCTTTGTATCAACCACAACATCGGAAAGAAAAACAGGAACGGTTACAAGCATATGATAGCTTCTGTAGCCGCTTTTTTTTGGATTTTTAATATAATCCTGTACAGAGAGAACGGTCAGATCATTCTGGTTTGCAATCATATCCGCAATTTTATAAATATCAGATGTGAAAGAGCAGGTGATGCGGATTCCAGCAATATCGTTGATGTAGAGAACCATATTTTCCACACTGGATTCATAATCGTAGCGTTTCAGTTTTTTTATGATGCTTTCCGGTGTTTTGATACGGGCTTTTACGTGCTCAATGGGATTATATTTGTGTCGGTTCTGAAATTCATCGTTTAGAATATCAATTTTTGTCTGAATTTGTTTTAAGGCGGATTTATAAAGGAAAATCACGGTGTCCCAATCGTTGACTTCTTTAAAATCCTCCAATGGTACAGATTTTTGTTTCATAGGCATATTCTTTCTTTTTGATTATAGAGGCAGCTTGTTCTGCCATCTACAGTATAACATAATTGTTTCCATTTCTCAAAAGGATATGCTATAATCACCATAAATAAAAAATGAGGAGTTGGTTAAAATGGCAGAGACGATGAAAGATTATGAAGCGGAGCTGGAGGCGTCCTTCAAAAAAATTGAAGAGGGTGATATTCTTACAGGAACAGTGATCAGTGCGGACGAAAAAGAAGTAATTCTCGATTTAAAATATTATGCGGAGGGAATCATACCGGCAGAAGAGTACAGCAGAGAACCGGGATTTTGTATTAAAGATGAGGTTCATGTGGGAGATGAAGTTTCTGCTACTGTGATGAGACGAGATGACGGGCACGGAAATATTCTGCTTTCCAGAGTATCAGCAGCGGATATTCTTGCATGGGATAAGCTTCAGGAACTGAAAGAATCAAAAGAGGTTCTCGACGTTGTAGTAAAAGGCGTGGTAAACGGCGGTGTTGTTGCTTATGTGGAAGGTGTAAGAGGGTTTATTCCCGCGTCAAAGCTTTCTCTTCAGTATGTGGAGGATACAAACGAATATCTGAACCGTCCGATCCAGGTTCAGGTGTTTGACGTAAATAAAGATGAAAAACGCCTGATTCTTTCTGCAAGAGAAATTTTAAGAGAGAAGGCTGAAGAAGAGAGAAAAAATAAAGTTTCCAATCTGGAGATCGGACTGATCACGGAGGGAACGGTAGAAAGCCTGCAGACATACGGTGCGTTTGTAAATCTTGGAAACGGACTTTCCGGACTTGTTCATATTTCCCAGATTTGCGAAAAGAGAATCAAAAAGCCTTCAGAGGTACTTTCTGTTGGCGATAAGGTAAAAGTAAAGGTAACAGGAATCAAAGATGGAAAAATCAGCCTCAGTATCAAAGAGGCGTCAGATATGATGGCAAAGGAAATTGAGGAAGAAGTTGTGGAACTGCCGGATTCCGGAGAGGAAGCGACTACATCACTGGGCTCTCTTTTTGCCAATATTAAATTATAATAACAGAAAAACAGGAGGGCTGCGAATGCGGAATCAGGAAAAGATATTTGTGATCGGGCATAAGAATCCGGATACAGATTCCATATGCTCTGCCATTGCCTACGCAGATATTAAAAACAGAACGACACAGAGCGGAAAATATATTCCAAAGAGAGCCGGACAGATTAATGAGGAAACTCAGTTTGTTCTGAACCGTTTTGGAGTTCACCCGCCGGGATATATTACAAATATCGGTACGCAGGTAAAAGATATGGATATACGCATGAGTCCTGAGGCAGATAAAAGTATGTCCCTGAAAAATGCCTGGGAAATGATGCAGCAGAACAGCATTGTTTCCCTGCCTATAAGGGATAAGGAAGGAAAACTTGAGGGGCTTATCACTATTGGAGATATTGCAAAGACCTATATGGATAAGACGGACAGCTATCTGCTTTCTACTGCCAGAACACAGTACAGACGTATTGCGGAAACAATAGAAGGAACTGTGATTGAAGGAAATGAACATGCCTATTTTGTAAAGGGAAAGGTTCTTGTGGCAACTGCAAATCCGGAAATGATGAAAACCTATATAGAAGAAGACGATATGGTGATCATGGGCGACCGTGAGGAAGACCATCTTGAGGCGATCAATCAGAATGTAAGCTGCATTATTGTAGGACTTGGGATTCAGGTGACAGAAAAAGTCATTAAGCTTGCACATGAAAGAAACATTGTGATTATCATGTCTCCTTACGATACGTTTACTATTGCAAGGCTGATCAATCAGAGTATTCCGATCCGGTATGTCATGAAAACAGATAATCTTGTGACTTTTAGCACAGAAGATTATACAGATGATATTCAGGACGTAATGATTAAAAACCGTCACCGCGCCTTTCCTGTCATTGATAAAAGAGGACGATGTGTGGGGACGATCTCCAGGCGGAATTTCCTTGATATGCACAGGAAAAAAGTAATTCTTGTAGATCATAACGAGAAAGATCAGGCTGTGGAAAATATTGAAAAAGCGGAAATTCTTGAGATTATTGACCACCATAAGCTGGGATCTCTTGAGACAATGAAGCCGATTTCCTTCCGCAATCAGCCGGTGGGATGTACAGGAACGATCATGTATCAGCTTTACGGGGAGCAGCGTCTTGAGATCCCGCAGACGATAGCCGGGCTTCTCTGTGCCGCTATAATTTCCGATACGCTTATGTTCCGTTCTCCGACATGTACGCTTCAGGATAAAATGGCAGCAGGAGCGCTGGCTCTGATCGCTGATATTGACATTGAGGATTTTGCAAGAGAAATGTTTAAGGCAGGAAGTAACTTAAAAGACAAGGCACCGGAAGAAATTTTCTATCAGGATTACAAGAAGTTTATTGCGGAAGGCGAAATTACATTTGGCGTTGGCCAGATAAGTTCAATGGACAGCGAGGAGCTTCTCGAGATAAAAGAAAAGCTGCTGCCTTTCCTTATGAGTGAATGCGGACGCCACAATATTTCAAGGGTGTATTTTATGCTGACGAATATTATGGAGGAATCCACAGAGCTTCTGTACTATGGGGACGGAAGCAGGGAGATGGCAGAGCTTGCCTTTCATCAGGCACCTGAGGGCGGAACTTTCCACCTGAAAGGCGTAGTATCAAGAAAGAAGCAGCTTATTCCGGCAATGATGGAGGCAGCGCAGATTCTGCAGAGTGATTTTGCATAAGGAACAGGAGAAAAAGATGTCAAAACAGACATGGAAGCCGGGAAATATGCTGTATCCCCTTCCGGCAGTAATGGTAAGTGTAACAGACGGGGAAGGGCAGGATAATATTATTACAGTGGCATGGGCGGGAACCGTATGTACCAATCCGCCTATGGTATCTATTTCTGTCCGTCCCTCCCGTTACTCCTATGATATGATTAAAAAAACAGGGGAATTTGTAATTAATCTTACAACAGAAAAACTTGCGTTTGCTACTGATTACTGTGGTGTGCGTTCCGGAAGGGACGTGGACAAGTTTAAAGAGATGAAGCTCACAAAAGAAAAGGCGGAATTTGTCTCAGCGCCGATGATAAAGGAATCACCTGTATGTATTGAGTGCAGAGTGAGGGAAATTAAGGAACTTGGCTCACATCATATGTTTCTGGCAGACGTTCTCGCCGTTCATGCGGAAGAGGAATTTATGGACTGCAATAAAAAATTCCATTTAAACGATGCGCGCCTTCTCGTATATTCCCACGGAGAGTATCTGGCAACTGGAAAAACGCTTGGAACGTTCGGATACAGTGTGAAGAAAAAAAGTAAAAAAGTCAGAAAATCCAGGAAATAGCGCCGGGATTGCGGTTTTCTGCAAGATGTGTTAAAATACAAAAGAAAAAGGGACAAAAATCAGATGAATAATATAATATTGATAGGAATGCCCGGAGTTGGAAAAAGTACGCTTGGAGTTGTCCTTGCCAAGATTCTGGGATACCAGTTTTTAGATTCCGATCTTCTCATACAGCAGCAGGAAGAGAGAAGACTCTCCCGCATTATAGAGGAAGAGGGAATCGAAGGCTTTAAGAAAATTGAAAACAGAGTCAATGCGTCCATTGAAGTGCAGGATACCGTGATTGCCACAGGAGGAAGCGTCGTTTACTGCGAAGAGGCAATGCAGCATCTGAAGTCTGTGGGAAAAGTAGTATATCTTAAACTGTCTTATAAATCTATTAAGAAACGACTTGGAAACTTAAAAGGCAGAGGTGTTGTGCTGAAAGAAGGACAGACTCTTCTTGATTTATACGAAGAAAGAATTCCTCTTTATGAGAAATATGCAGATATTGTAGTAAATGAAGAAGGAAGGAGTCTGGAGGAGGGAATTCAGGCTGTTCTGGAGGCTCTCGGGAAAGACGGAATTCAGGGTTTATAAATATTTTTGTTTACAAATCGGGATTTTATGATATAATATAAAATTGACTTTCGAAAAGACAGAAGAAATTGTAAATCCGATAAATCCTTTCTGCTCGTGGAGCGAAAAAAATAGAGGTGTGTTATGGAACAGTATATAATCAAAGGTGGCAATCCGCTTGTTGGCGAAGTGGATATTGCAGGAGCGAAAAATGCAGCTCTGGCAATTCTTGCGGCGGCAATCATGACGGACGAGACAATCCTTATTGAGAATCTGCCTGACGTAAGAGATATAAATGTTTTGCTTGAGGCAATCTCCGGAATCGGAGCTCAGGTGGAGCGTATCAATAAATCAACTGTAAAAATCAATGGTTCAACAATCAGCGACATAAGCGTGGATTATGAATATATCAAAAAAATCCGTGCTTCCTATTACCTTCTGGGAGCATTGCTTGGAAAATATAAACATGCGGAAGTTCCGCTGCCGGGAGGCTGCAATATTGGGAGCCGTCCCATTGACCAGCATTTAAAGGGATTCCGTGCACTTGGAGCAAATGTGGATATTTTCCACGGAGCGATCGTGGCAAAGGCTAACAATCTTCATGGAAGCCATATTTTCCTTGATGTGGTTTCCGTTGGTGCGACTATTAACATTATGATGGCAGCGTCGCTTGCGCCGGGAAGAACGATCATCGAAAATGCAGCGAGAGAGCCGCACGTAGTAGATGTTGCAAACTTCTTAAACAGTATGGGTGCCAACATAAAGGGAGCCGGAACAGATGTGATCCGTATCAAAGGTGTTGAGAAGCTTCACAAAACAGAATATTCCATTATTCCGGACCAAATTGAGGCGGGAACTTTTATGTTTGCAGCAGCAGCAACAGGCGGAGATATTACTGTGCGTAATGTCATTCCAAAGCATCTTGAGGCTACGACTGCAAAGCTTGAGGAAATTGGCTGTGAGGTAGAGGAGTTCGATGATGCAGTTCGTGTCCGCGCAGGAAAAGCGCTTCGCCGTACAAATGTAAAGACGCTTCCATATCCCGGTTATCCTACAGATATGCAGCCGCAGATCGCTGTTACTCTGGCACTGGCAGAGGGAACGAGTATTGTGACAGAAAGTATTTTTGAAAACCGCTTTAAATATGCTGACGAGCTTTCCAGAATGGGAGCGAATATTAAGGTGGAAGGAAATACGGCAATCATAGACGGTGTGAAGAAGCTTACAGGAGCGAGAGTCAGCGCGCCGGATCTTCGTGCAGGAGCAGCTCTTGTAATTGCAGGGCTTGCGGCAGAAGGCTTCACGATCGTAGATGATATTGTATATATCCAGAGGGGCTACGAGAATTTTGAAGAGAAATTAAGAAGTCTTGGAGCAGAAATTGAAAAAGTGTCAAACGAGAAGGAAATTACAAAATTCCGTCTTCGTGTTGGCTGAGATGATATTAGAAAAATAGCCTTTTATTCAGAGTGGTGGAGGTACAAAGGACCCGGGAAGCCACGGCAACCCCTGAGAAAGCAGGAAGGTGCCAGCCTGAGCGAGAAATCGAACAATAAGAGGATTGTTTATGAAACTTTGAACAGTCCGATTATTCGGGCTGTTTTTTATGATTACAGTGTCAAAAGGTCTGAACCCACCAGTGCTTGCACAATGGTGGGAGAATGACCTTGAGACACGCCCCGATATGAGCATGAAAGTGGAGCGCAAGCTTCACGATATGCGAATATTGGGAGAATTGTGAGAGTGCGGAGCACGGAACAATTCGTGTAATCATGACATAATAAGATAACTATATAAATTTTATAATACTATTTAAAGGAGAAAAAATGGAGAAAATTTTATTTACATCAGAATCAGTAACAGAGGGACATCCGGATAAAATGTGCGACGCCATTTCCGACGCCATCCTGGACGCATTAATCGAGCAGGATCCTATGAGCCGTGTAGCCTGCGAGACAGCAACAACAACAGGTCTTGTTCTTGTTATGGGAGAAATCACAACAAAAGCTTACGTAGACATTCAGAAAATCGTAAGAGATACTGTACGTGAAATCGGCTACACAAGAGGAAAATACGGCTTTGACGCAGATACCTGCGGTGTGATAACAGCTATCGACGAGCAGTCTGCTGACATTGCGCTCGGAGTAGACAAGGCTCTGGAAGCAAAAATGGGAGAAGAAGAAATCGATGCAATCGGAGCAGGCGACCAGGGAATCCAGTTCGGCTATGCTTCCAATGAGACAGAAGAGTATATGCCTTATGCAATCAACATGGCGCATAAGCTTGCACACCAGCTTACAAAAGTTCGTAAGGACGGAACACTTTCCTACCTTCGTCCGGACGGAAAAACACAGGTTACAGTAGAGTACAATGAAGAGGGAAAACCATTCCGTATTGATGCGGTAGTATGCTCCACTCAGCATGACCCGGACGTGACCCAGGAACAGATTCACGAAGATATTAAAAAATATGTTCTGGACGCGATCATTCCGGCCGATATGATAGACGAGAATACAAAATATTTCATCAACCCGACAGGACGCTTCGTGATCGGCGGACCTCACGGTGACAGCGGTCTTACAGGACGTAAGATCATCGTAGACAGCTACGGCGGATACGGACGTCACGGCGGCGGCGCTTTCTCCGGAAAGGACTGTACAAAGGTTGACCGTTCTGCAGCATATGCAGCGCGTTACGTTGCAAAAAATATTGTGGCAGCAGGACTTGCAGATAAATGTGAGATCCAGCTTTCCTATGCGATCGGCGTAGCACACCCGACATCTATCAACGTAGAGACATTCGGAACAGGCAAACTTCCGGAGACAAAGCTTGTGGAAATTATCCGTGAGAACTTTGACCTTCGTCCGGCAGGAATCATTAAAATGCTTGACCTTCGCCGTCCGATTTACAAACAGACAGCAGCGTACGGTCACTTCGGACGTACAGATGTAGATCTTCCGTGGGAGCATCTTGATAAAGTGGAAGATCTGAAAAAATACTTATAAGAAAAATAACGGGAATGAGCCGGCATTTATGCAGGCTCATTTTTTTCTTCATGGCAGGTGTGCTTTGTTAATAGAAAATTTAGAGATGAACAGTTCTGTTTATGATATAATGTGAAATAAGAACAGAAATAAAAAAACAGAACGGAGAACAGAATGAAACTGAAAACAAGAATTATCGTAGGGTTTGTTATGATTATCCTGGTTCCTCTGCTCCTGTTTGCAACAACTCTGTACGGTTTCGGGTACTCACAGGCAAACAGAGCAGCCGGACAGGAGGAAGCCGCATTGCCTGAAGGCGCTTATGAGCTTTCCATAGCCGAGGTTTCAGACGGCGTGATGCAGATACGTGTGATGACGAAGGATTTGTTTCTTACAGCTTCTATTATCCTTGTATGCACAGCTCTGTCTGTAGGGCTATGGATTTACAGAAGCATTGCGGCTCCGCTTTTAAAACTGAAAAAAGCAACCAGAAGCATCAAAGAAGGAAATCTCGACTTTGTCCTTGATGTAGAGGGGAATGATGAATTTGCAGAACTCTTTCAGGATTTTGAGGATATGCGTATCCGTCTGAAGGAGTCAGCAGAGGAAAAAATCCTGATGGACAAAGAGAATAAAGAGCTTATCAGTAATATTTCTCACGATTTAAAAACACCGATCACGGCAGTAAAGGGATATGTGGAAGGAATTATGGACGGTGTTGCAGACACACCGGAAAAAATGGACCGGTATGTAAAAACCATTTATAATAAGACAAATGAAATGGACCATCTGATCAATGAGCTTACGTTTTATTCCAAAATCGACACAAACCGCATTCCATATACGTTCAGTAAGCTGAATGTGGAGGATTACTTTGGAGACTGTGCGGAGGAGGTAGGACTGGAGCTTGAAACAAGAGGGATTGAGCTTGTATATGCCAACTATGTGGAGGGTGACGTTCAGGTAATTGCAGATGGAGAGCAGATTCGCCGCGTCATTCACAACATTATCGGGAATGCCATTAAGTATATGGACAAGCCAAAGGGGATTATTCAGATCCGTGTAAAAGATGTGGGCGATTTTATTCAGGTTGAAATTGAAGATAACGGAAAAGGAATCGGAGCAAAGGACATAGCATATATTTTTGACCGTTTCTACCGCACGGACGTATCCAGAAATTCTTCAAAAGGGGGAAGCGGAATCGGGCTTTCCATTGTGAAGAAGATTATGGAAGATCACGGTGGAAAAGTATGGGCGACAAGCCGGCTTGGAATTGGGACAATTATGTACTTTGTACTTAGAAAATATCAGGAGGGACCTGTAAAATGAGTAAAATATTGATAGTAGAAGATGAAGAGGCAATCGCTGACCTTGAGAAAGATTATCTGGAGCTTTCCGGATTTGAAGTGGAAATTGCAAACAGAGGAGATCTGGGACTTACAAAGGCATTAAACGAAGAATTTGATCTGATCATTCTGGATCTGATGCTTCCGGAAGTAGACGGATTTGACATCTGCCGTCAGGTGCGCCAGGTAAAAAATACACCGATTATCATGGTTTCCGCCAAAAAAGATGACATTGATAAAATCAGAGGCCTGGGACTGGGGGCAGACGACTATATGACAAAACCATTCAGCCCAAGTGAGCTTGTGGCGAGAGTGAAAGCACATATGGATCGCTACAACCGTCTTATTGGTTCCAATGTACGGAAAAATGATGTAATAGAAATCAGGGGGATCAAAATTGACAAAACGGCAAGGCGTGTGTGGGTAAACGGAGAGGAGACAACTTTTACAACAAAGGAATACGACCTTCTTACCTTCCTTGCGGAAAATCCAAACCGGGTATTTACAAAAGAAGAGCTGTTCCGGGAAATCTGGGATATGGAATCTGTGGGAGATATTGCAACTGTTACGGTCCATATCAAGAAAATCCGGGAAAAAATTGAATTTAACACGGCAAAGCCGCAGTATATTGAAACAATATGGGGAGTCGGATACAGATTTAAGGTATAATATAAAGAAAGCGGGAGCAGCAGAATTATGGAAAAATTGTACAGGAAATTAGAGAGCCTTGCGGATACGGGAAATTATCCGTTTCATATGCCGGGACATAAAAGAAATCCGGGGACAGTTGACGGGGATTTTCTTTTCGAAAAAGATATTACGGAGATTTCAGGCTTTGATGACCTTCACCATTCCAGGGGGATTTTAAAAGAAGCACAGGAAAGAGCGGCAAGGCTGTATGAAGTAAAAGAAACGTTTTTCAGCGTCAATGGAAGTACAGCGGCAATTCTTGCGGCTGTTTCTGCCGCTGTGCAAAAAGGGGGACAGATCCTTGTGGGAAGAAACTGTCATAAGGCAGTTTATAACGCCATGTATATAAGAGATCTTGTTCCGTCCTATATTTATCCACAGGAAGATCCGCTTTTGGGGATAAGTGGCGGAATTTCACCGGCAAGGGTGGAAACTGTTCTTGATGAGAATCCGGAGATCCAGGCTGTACTGATCACATCTCCCACTTATGACGGCGTGGTGTCCGATGTAAAGCGTATTGCAAATGCGGCGCACAGTCACGGAATCCCTCTTATTGTGGACGAGGCTCACGGAGCGCATTTTAAATTTTCCAATTATTTTCCCACATCTGCGGCAGAGCTTGGGGCAGACCTTGTGATCCAGAGTCTTCACAAAACCCTTCCTTCTCTTACGCAGACTGCAGTTCTCCACAGATGCAGCGATATGGTAAACAGAAATCTGATCCGCCGTTTTATGAGCATTTATCAGAGCAGCAGTCCATCGTATCTTCTGATGGGAAGTATGGACGCCTGCATTGACAAAATGGCGGAAGACGGCAGAAATATGTTCATAAAATATACGGAGAATCTGGAAAAAGCAAGAAAGCGTCTGGAGCAGTGTAAATACATTCGCCTCGTGACGCCAAAAGCAGGAAGAGATATGAGAATACATGATTTTGACCGCTCCAAAATTATTTTATCGTCATATTACAGTTCACTCAAAGGAACAGAACTCCAGGATATTTTAAGAGAGGAATTTCACATAGAAACAGAGATGGCATGTGAAAACTACGTTCTTGCCATGACTTCTGTGGGAGATACGGAAGAGGGATTTTTGCGTCTCTGCGAGGCGGTTGAAGAGATTGACAGACGGGAATCGTTAAAAAATACAGAAAGTTTTTTGAAGGAAAAACGGGATCATATAAAAATAGGGGAGAAAAAACAGGTTATGCGTATAGCAGAAGCGCTGGATTTGCCGAGTATATTCTGTCCGCTTGAGGAGAGCGTAGGAAAAATTTCAGCGGAATTTGCATATCTTTATCCTCCGGGAATCCCGATGATCACGCCGGGAGAACAGATTACTGGACTTTTTGTACGGAATGTGAGAAGATACATGGAACAGGGAATAGTCCTGGAAGGTCTCTGTGACCGCACAAATAAGACAATATGCGTAGTGAAGGAATAGATAAAATAAAAATGGGAAAAATATTTTACATTATGGGAAAAAGCGCTTCCGGAAAGGACAGGATTTATTCCAGCCTTATAAAAAAAAGCGAGCTTGCGCTTAAAAGGCTGGTGCTTTATACCACACGCCCGATTCGAAGCGGCGAGGAAAATGGGAGAGAGTATTTTTTTGTGACAGACAGCGAGTTTTTCGAGATGGAGAAAAAAGGCTGTATCATTGAAAAAAGAGAATACCTTACCGTGGAAGGAATCTGGAGATATTTTACGGCAGATGACGGACAGATAAATCTACAGGAATCGGATTATCTGGGTATCGGAACACTGGAATCCTATATAAAATTAAAGGGGCATTTTGGAGAAGAACGGGTTTGTCCTGTTTATGTTGAAGTGGAGGACGGGGAACGTCTTCTTCGGGCAGTCGGAAGAGAAAAAATGCAGGAAAAACCTAAGTATGCGGAGCTTTGCAGGAGATTTCTCGCGGATCAGGAGGATTTTTCGGAAGAGAATATTCAGAAAGCCGGTATAGAAAAATCATTTGAAAATAATGAATTGAATGATTGTGTGGAAGAAATCGTAAATTATATAAAATACATGAAGCAAAAATAGTTTTTAAAGAGAACAAAAGTATGGTATAATGAAACGTAATAAAAAGAGAGGTGATTCTTTATGGTAGGGTTTAACAACATAATCGGGCATGACGAAATTATACGTCATATGAAAAATGCAATTAAGACGGGAAAGGTTTCTCATTCGTATATTCTGACAGGAGAACCCGGATCAGGCAAGAAACTTATGGCAGGCACTTTTGCCATGACGCTGCAGTGTGAGGCTGGAGGAGAAGAACCGTGCCAGAAGTGTGATTCCTGTAAAAAAGCCATGGGTAAGAATCACCCGGATATTATTATGGTTTCCCATGAGAAGCCGGGTGTGATCACGATCGATGAAATTCGGGAACAGGTTATCCATGATGTATCGGTAAAACCGTATTGTAGCCCTTATAAAATTTACATTGTCCCGGATGCGCATATGATGAACCCGCAGGCACAGAACGCACTTCTGAAAACGATCGAGGAGCCGCCGGAATATGCGGTTATCATGCTTCTTACGAGCAATATAGACGGGCTTCTTCCCACAATCCGTTCCAGATGTGTGCGTCTTGATTTAAAGGTTGTAGATGACGGACTGATAAAAAAATATCTGATGGAACATTTACATATACCGGATTATCAGGCGGAAATAGATGTATCTTTTGCACATGGGAGCATCGGAAAGGCAAAAGAAGCGGCAACATCACAGGAATTTGCAGATATGACCCAAAATGCCCTGAAGCTTTTGAAATATGCAGGAACGATGGAAGTATATGAGCTTACAGACGCAATCCGGGAGCTGGCATCAGATAAGCAGAATATAGGAGATTATCTTGACATTTTCCAGTTCTGGTTCCGTGATATTTTAATGTTTAAGGCAACAAGGGAAATAGACAATCTTGTATTCAAGCAGGAAATAAACTTTATTAAGGAACAGGCAAGCGAGCGTTCTTATGAGAATATAGAAAAGATTCTGGAAGCGATTGAAAAGACGAAGGTACGTCTTCGCGCAAACGTAAATCTCGAGCTTGCACTTGAGCTTCTGTTCCTGACGATCAGGGAGAAATAAAATGACAAAGGTAGTAGGAGTAAGATTCCGTAATGTGGGAAAAATTTATTATTTTGACCCGAAGGAATATATTGTAAAAGAAGGTGATCATGTAATTGTGGAGACAGCCCGCGGCGTAGAATATGGAAAAGTGGTGCTGACTCCAAGAAACATAAAAGAAGAGGATGTTGTACATCCTCTGAAAGAGGTTCTCCGTGTTGCGACAAAGGAGGACGAAGAAAGAGAGCGGCAGAACAGAGTAAAAGAAAAAGAAGCGTTTAAAATATGCCAGAAAAAAATCCGGGAGCATGAGCTGGATATGAAGCTTATAGACGCAGAGTACACATTTGACAACAACAAGGTTCTGTTTTATTTTACAGCAGACGGAAGAATTGATTTTCGCCAGCTTGTAAAAGACCTGGCCGCTATTTTTAAAACAAGAATCGAGCTGCGCCAGATTGGTGTGAGAGACGAGACAAAGATTCTGGGAGGAATTGGAATCTGCGGAAGATGTCTCTGCTGCCATACCTATCTGTCTGAGTTTGCGCCGGTATCCATTAAAATGGCAAAGGAACAGAATCTTTCTCTGAACCAGACAAAGATTTCAGGCGTATGCGGAAGACTGATGTGCTGTCTTAAAAACGAGCAGGAAACATATGAGGAACTGAATAAGAAGCTTCCGGGACTTGGAGATACAGTAACAACTCCGGACGGGCTGCAGGGAACTGTGCAGAGTGTAAATGTTCTGCGCCAGCTTGTAAAAGTTGTGGTGGAAGTAAATGATGAAAAAGAAATTCAGGAGTTTCCTGTAGACAGTCTGAAATTCCGTCCGAGAAAAAAGAAGGTAAAAATTTCCGAGCAGGAATTAAAGGAGCTGGAAGGGCTTGAAGACAACAAATGATTTTGTAAAAGAAAACGAAAGAGTAGATGATCTTCAGAACGGGTACAGTATTATCCAGGATCCGGAAAAATTCTGTTTCGGAATCGACGCAGTCCTTCTTTCCGGTTTTGCAAAAGTGAAAAAGGGAGAAAATGTACTTGATATGGGAACGGGAACGGGAATCATTCCCGTTCTTCTCTCTGCAAAAACAGAAGGGGAATTTTTTACAGGTCTGGAGATTCAAAGTGAATGTGCGGAGATGGCGCAGAGAAGCGTGGCTATGAATCAGCTTGAGGACAGGGTGAAGATTGTACAGGGTGATATAAAAGAGGCTGCTGACATATTTGGGGCGGCTTCTTTTGATGTAGTTACCTGCAATCCTCCGTATATGATAGGACAGCATGGGCTGACGAATCCCCATATGCCAAAAGCCATTGCCCGTCATGAGATCCTCTGTACTCTGGAGGATGTGATCAGCCAGGGCACCAGAGTTTTAAAAGACAGAGGAAGATTTTACATGGTGCACAGACCGTTCCGTCTTGTGGAAATTATGAATGTGATGACGAAGTATAAACTGGAGCCGAAAAGAATGAGCCTTGTATATCCTTATGTGGACAGGGAGCCGAATATGGTTCTAATCGAAGCTTTAAAAGGCGGAAATTCAAGGATTCAGGTGGAGCCTCCTCTTGTCGTTTACGAAAAACCGGGCGTGTATACGAAAACAATTCTGGAAATATACGGGAAGGTGTAAAATTGAAAACAACAGGAACTTTATTTTTATGTGCAACGCCAATAGGAAATCTGGAGGATATAACGCTCCGTGTTTTGAGGACTCTTCAGGAAGTGGATTTAATTGCAGCGGAAGATACAAGAAACAGCATTAAGCTTCTTAATCATTTCCAGATAAAAACGCCTATGACAAGTTATCATGAGTACAACAAAATAGATAAAGGCCGTTTTCTTGTGGAAAAAATGCTTTCAGGGGAGAATATCGCCCTTATCACCGATGCGGGAACACCGGGAATTTCCGATCCGGGAGAGGAGCTGACCGCCATGTGTTATGAGGCGGGAATCCCTGTTACGTCTCTTCCCGGACCTGCGGCGTGTATTACAGCCCTCACTCTTTCCGGGCTTCCAACAAGAAGATTTGCGTTCGAGGCGTTTCTTCCGATGGAGAAAAAAGAGAGGCAGGCAGTTCTGGAAGAACTGAAAAATGAGACAAGAACTATTATTCTTTACGAAGCGCCCCATAAGCTTGTAAAAACGCTGGAGGACTTATACAAGGCTCTTGGAAACAGAAAGATGACCCTTTGCCGGGAGCTTACAAAAAAACATGAAACAGCTTTTCAGACAACAATAGAGGAGCTCATTCACTATTACGGCGAAGAAAAGCCTCTTGGAGAGTGCGTTCTCGTCATTCAGGGAAAAAGCCGCCTGGAAATGGAAAAAGAAGCCCAGGCTTCCTGGGAAAGTATTCCCATAGAGGAGCATATGCGGCAATATGAGGAAAAAGGCATTTCCCGAAAAGAAGCAATGAAGCTGGTGGCAAAAGACAGAGGGATGACAAAACGTGATGTTTACCAGTATCTGATAAATAAAAAATAAAATATAAGAAATAAAGAAATTCTCCGACAGAAGATGAAGCTGCCGGGGGATTTTTTTTGATTTCATTGGAAAATACAAGGTTTTTGTGCTATAATAAATTAGTATTATTGTGTCTTAACGAAGGGGCAGCAGAGAGTGGCTGGCGGGTGGAAAAGATATGAAAGGGGGGGAAGATCCCTACCAGAAAACACGGAGTACGGAGCAGACCAAATCCAGATTCTGGAGGGACTGGAAGCAGTACGGAAAAGACCGGGTATGTATATCGGCAGCACATCCAGCAGAGGACTTCATCATCTTGTATACGAGATTGTAGACAATGCGGTAGATGAGGCTCTGGCAGGCTTCTGTAAAGAAATAAATGTTACAATTAATCCGGATAACTCTATCACAGTCACAGATGATGGAAGAGGAATCCCGGTAGGGATCAATCATAAAGCAGGAATCCCGGCAGTTGAGGTTGTATTTACAATTCTCCATGCAGGCGGCAAATTCGGGGGCGGAGGATACAAGGTATCCGGCGGTCTTCACGGAGTAGGCGCATCTGTAGTAAACGCTCTGTCAGAATGGCTTGAGGTTACGATTTACAAAGATGGACAGGTGTACAGACAGAGATACGAGAGAGGAAAAACGATTTACCCTCTGAAAGTGATCGATACATGTGAACCGGAAAAAACAGGAACAATGGTTTCTTTTTTACCGGACAAAGAAATATTCGAAGAGACTGTATATGATTACGATATTTTGAAACAGCGTCTCCGTGAGATGGCATTTCTTACAAAGGGACTGAAAATTATTCTGAAGGATACAAGGGCAGAAATGGAGAGAGAAAAGACTTTCCACTACGAGGGCGGTATTCAGGAGTTTGTGCAGTATCTCAACAAAAGCAAAGAGGCTCTGTATCCGGAAATCATATACTGTGAGGGAGAAAAAGACGGCGTTGTCGTTGAGGTTGCCATGCAGCACAACGATTCCTACACAGAGAACAGCTACGGATTTGTAAATAATATCAATACTCCGGAAGGCGGAACTCATATTATGGGCTTCCGAAACGCCATCACAAAAACTTTTAACGATTATGCCAGAAAGAATAAGCTGCTCAAGGACAGCGAGCCGAATTTAAGCGGCGATGATATTCGAGAGGGACTTACAGCGATCGTAAGTGTAAAAATAGAAAATCCTCAGTTTGAGGGACAGACAAAGCAGAAACTTGGAAACAGCGAGGCAAGAGGAGCGGTAGACGGCATTGTAAGTAAACAGCTTGAGATTTTCCTGGAGCAGAATCCTTCTGTTGCAAAAGTGACAGTAGAAAAATCAGTTCTTGCCCAGAGAGCAAGGGAAGCGGCAAGAAAAGCACGTGACCTTACAAGACGTAAATCTGCCCTTGACGGAATGTCTCTTCCGGGAAAACTTGCAGACTGTTCTGACAAAAATCCGGAAAACTGTGAGATTTACATTGTTGAGGGTGATTCTGCCGGCGGTTCTGCAAAAACAGCAAGAAACCGTGCGACGCAGGCAATTCTTCCGCTCAGAGGAAAAATTCTGAATGTAGAAAAAGCCCGTCTTGATAAAATCTATTCCAATGCGGAAATCAAGGCAATGATCACAGCCTTCGGAACAGGAATCCACGAGGATTTTGATATTACAAAGCTTCGTTATCATAAGATTATCATTATGACAGATGCCGATGTGGACGGAGCGCACATTGCAACGCTTCTTCTCACATTTTTGTATCGTTTTATGCCGGAGCTTATCAGACAGGGATACGTATACCTTGCACAGCCGCCGCTTTACAAGGTGGAGAAAAATAAAAAGGTATGGTATGCCTACGATGATAATGAGCTGAATACGATACTTACAGAAATCGGACGTGATGGAAACAACAAAATCCAGCGTTACAAAGGTCTGGGAGAGATGGACGCAGAGCAGCTCTGGGAAACAACAATGGATCCGGAAAAAAGGATTCTGCTTCGTGTGACAATGGACGAGGCGGCAACATCAGAAATAGATCTGACCTTTACCACACTGATGGGAGATAAGGTAGAGCCAAGGCGTGAATTTATAGAAGAAAATGCAAGATTTGTAAAAAATCTCGATATTTAATCAGGAGAACAGAGAATGGAAGAAAATATTTTTGACAAAGTCCACGAGGTGGATTTGGAAAAAACAATGAAAGATTCTTACATCGACTATGCCATGAGTGTAATTGCCTCCCGTGCGCTGCCAGATGTAAGAGATGGTCTGAAACCTGTACAGAGACGTGTTCTGTATTCCATGATAGAGTTAAATAACGGTCCCGATAAGCCTCATCGTAAATGTGCGCGTATCGTGGGTGATACAATGGGTAAGTATCACCCTCACGGGGACAGCTCTATTTACGGAGCGCTTGTCAATATGGCACAGGAGTGGTCCACAAGGTATCCTCTTGTTGACGGACATGGAAACTTTGGCTCCGTTGACGGCGACGGCGCGGCTGCCATGCGATATACAGAGGCGCGTTTAAGCAAGATTTCTATGGAAATGCTTGCTGACATTAATAAAGATACGGTAGATTTCCAGCCAAACTTTGACGAGACAGAGAGAGAACCTGCAGTTCTCCCGTCCAGATACCCGAACCTTCTCGTAAACGGTACTTCAGGTATTGCTGTCGGAATGGCAACCAATATTCCTCCTCACAATCTTCGGGAGGTTATTTCTGCTGTCGTAAAAATTATTGACAACATCATCGAAGAAGACAGAGAAACAACAATCGAAGAACTTCTGGAAATCGTAAAAGGACCGGATTTTCCTACCGGTGCAACGATTCTGGGAAGAAGAGGGATCGAGGAGGCGTACCGCACAGGCCGCGGCAAGATAAGAGTCCGCGCAGTGACAAATATAGAGACGCTTCCAAATGGAAAATCAAGGATTATCGTGACAGAGCTTCCCTATCTTGTGAATAAGGCAAGACTGATAAGCAAGATCGCAGAGCTTGTGCGCGACAAAAAAATAGACGGAATTGTTGACCTGAACGACCATTCAAGCCGTGAGGGAATGCGTATCTGCATCGATCTTCGAAAAGATGCGAATGCCAATGTTGTTCTGAACCAGCTTTATAAACATACACAGCTTCAGGATACGTTCGGCGTGATCATGCTTTCCCTGATCCCAAGTCACGGAAGCCTGGAGCCAAAGGTTTTAAATCTCCAGGAAATGCTCAATTATTATCTTGCACACCAGGAAGAGGTTGTGACAAGAAGAACAAAATATGATCTGAACAAAGCGAAAGAAAGAGCGCATATTTTGGAAGGACTTTTAAAAGCCCTTGATAATATTGATGAAGTGATCCGCATTATCAGAGGCTCTCAGAATGTACAGGCTGCAAAACAGGAGCTTATCGAGCGCTTTGAGCTTACAGAGGCACAGGCGCAGGCAATCGTGGATATGCGTCTTCGCGCTCTTACAGGTCTGGAAAGAGAGAAACTGGAAGCGGAATATGCAGAGCTTATGGAAAAAATCCGTAAATATGAGGCGATTCTTGCAGACAGAACACTGCTTCTTCGCGTGATCCGTGAGGAAATTCTTGCTGTTTCCGAAAAATATGGAGACGACAGAAAAACTTCCATCGGATATGACGTTTATGATATTACAACAGAGGACCTGATCCCGAAGGAAAATACAGTCATTGCCATGACAAAGCTTGGTTACATCAAGAGAATGACAGTAGATAATTTCCGCAGTCAGAACAGAGGCGGAAGAGGAATCAAGGGTATGCAGACTCTTGAGGACGATTTTATCGAAGAGCTTCTTATGACGACGACCCATCATTATCTTATGTTCTTTACAAATACAGGAAGAGTATACAGACTGAAGGCGTACGAGATTCCGGAGGCGGGAAGAACGGCGAGAGGAACTGCGATCATTAACCTTCTTCAGCTTATGCCGGGAGAACGCATTACCTCTGTGATTCCAATCAGTAAATTTGAGCCGGGACATTATCTTATGATGGCAACAAAGAAAGGACTTGTAAAGAAAACTCCGATCCAGGATTATATGAATGTAAGAAAAACAGGTCTTGCAGCCATTATTTTAAGAGATGATGACGAGCTGATCGAAGTAAAAGCAACGGATAATAAAAAAGATATTATACTTGTGACAAAAGACGGTCAGTGTATCCGTTTTAAAGAGACAGATGTGAGAAGTACAGGAAGAAGTTCTATGGGTGTCCGCGGAATGAATCTGGCTGATGGAGATGAAGTTGTTGCCATGCAGCTTAATTCTCAGGGATATTATCTTCTTGTGGTTTCTGAAAACGGAATGGGCAAGAGAACATGCATCAGTGAGTTTACCTGCCAGAACAGGGGCGGAAAAGGTGTTAAATGCTATAAGATCACAGAGAAAACCGGAAATGTGGTAGGAGCAAAGGCTGTAAACGAAGAAAATGAAATTATGATCATCACGACAGAGGGGATTATTATCCGTCTGCAGTGTTCTGACATTTCCATTCTCGGACGAATTACTTCCGGAGTGAAGCTTATGAACCTTCAGGAAGGAATTACAGTTGCCAGTGTAGCCAAGGTAAGAGAAAAGGAAGAAGAGCCAGGCAAAGGGGAAGAAAATCCAGATGGCGTTGAAGGGGAAACAGAAAAATCATGACAGCATCAGGAAATAAAAACAGTAACAGAACCGGCAGCAGACCAAAGACTCAGAGCAAAAGCAGGAAAAGAAGGAGAAAAAGCGCCTTTATATTGAACAGCAATTATATCCTGGCAGGAGGCGCTGTCCTGCTTCTCATTTTCTTGATCATTCTGGGGATAAAAGGCTGCGGCGGCAGTCATAAAACACCGGAGGGAGTTGTAGAAGCGCTTATTAAGGCTGGTGTTGAGGGGAAAGAAAAAGATATGAAGAAGTGCTACGATACAGAGAAAAAAGTATCGAAGGAGCTTCAGGCAGAAATTGACGCCACAATGAAATATTATAAAGCCCATAATGTAAGCGAAGTTAAAATTAGCGACTGTGAAGTCCTCACGAAAAACAAGAAATATACGTATGTGTACATACGGTATAATCTTGTGCTGGAAAATGAGCAGGAGTATCCATGTATTGCAACTTATATGGTGAAAGAGAAAGATAACAAATACTATGTGTTCGCTCCTTCTGAAATAACGGAAGAAATGAGTCAGGCAGCAGCCGATGAGTATGCAAAATTCATGACAACAGATACTTATAAAGACTATACGGTGGCTTATGATACGTTTATTAAGAAAAATCCAGGATATGAAGAAAGAATAGCCGGTAAACTGGCTTGATCGGGAGGAAAATAATAAAATGAAAAGAATCCTTCTTATGGTATTAAAAAATCTTTTTTTCGTTCCTTACGGCTGGTTTAAACTCTGCTGGTATGCAGCTCATGTTGATAATTATACGGAAGAAGAACGATATGCAGTCTTAAAGTATATTGACAGAAGGGCTATATGGGGAGGAAATCTTGAAATCGAAGCGCATGGTGTGGAAAACATACCAAAAGAAAACGGTTTTATGTTTTTTCCAAACCATCAGGGCTTATTTGATGTTCTTGCAATTCTTCAGGTATGCCCGGTTCCCTTTTCGGTTGTAGCAAAAAAAGAAGTTGCAGACGTACCTTTTCTGAAGCAGGTGTTTGCCTGTATGAAGGCATTTATTATTGACAGGGAAGATATAAAACAGTCCATGCAGGTAATATTAAATGTGACAAAAGAGGTAAAGGCAGGCAGAAACTATCTGATTTTTGCAGAGGGAACAAGAAGCAAACAGGGAAACCATCCACAGGAATTTAAGGGCGGAAGCTTTAAAGCTGCCACAAAATCAAAATGTCCGATCATTCCGGTGGCACTTCTGGATTCTTATAAGGCATTTGATACCGGTTCTATCGAGAAGCTGAAAGTGCAGGTTCATTTTCTGGCTCCTATGTATTATGAGGAATACAAAGATATGAATACTGTGGAAATTGCTGCAGAAGTAAAAAGAAGAATAGAAGAAACCATCAGGGCAAACGGAGGATGGAACTGAACGGCAGAGCACGAATGCGCAGATGCTCGTTCGATATGATATGAGCAGTGCAGGCGCAGATATTTACGGGTATCTGCGCTTTATTTCTCTGAAAAACCATAAAAAACAAAAGAATTTCAAATAAATGTAAAAAACAGGTTGACAACAAGGTAAAGCTTATGTATAATCAATAATGCGTTTCGGATAGAGCGCAATCGAATTTCATAATAATTGAAAGTTCGGAGTCTGGAGAAGTACTCAAGAGGCCGAAGAGGTGCCCCTGCTAAGGGTATAGGTCGGGTAACCGGCGCGAGGGTTC
>URHH01000023.1 GCA_900547615.1 uncultured Blautia sp.
ATTTAGTTTTATTTGACTTGGTATTTACTCACCTTAATTGATTCCGAGAAGTTATTAATTTCTATAAAGTGAATAAAAAATATATTTAGGAAACCATTTCTCTTGATCTTTTACTCTTAACACTCCAGTAAAATTGTTAAATAAATAAGTATTTTCAGCTCCATCAAAGTAGACCACCCGTCCTACTGGCTGTTTATCTGATCCTCCAGATTTCTCGATAATAATATCTCCTTTTCTAAGATATTTTTCCGCAATATTCTTTTTCTCTATACAGCGAGTTACTACCACTTCATAATCCACAATTCCTTCATTCGTAAAATTAGTTGTTCGTAAAACAGGAATGCCATTTCCATTCGTGTCGTCTGTTCCCCACTCGCCCGAAAGAGCTTTACCTGTAATCTCTATTAATCTAGTCATTTCAAATCTCCCGCCAAATCCGAAGACCTGAAAATTTGCACTAAGCAATAAACTTTCTATGAGATGATTTTACATTGCTCTGATTTACCATTGCATACTGCATGGTAGTGTCAATCTGCTGATGTCCCAGTAATTTTTGCACCTGTTCTATAGGCATTCCTTTATCAATCGCTCTTGTAGCCATTGTTCTTCTGAACTTATGCGGGTGAATACGCTCCAAATCAAGGCTTCTGCCCAGCATTCTTAATCGGATTTCTACTCCGCTTATTTTCAGCCTTTTATTCGGCTGATTTAACGTCACAAACAATGCCGGATTATTGTCATGCCGACATTTTAAATAATTTTGTAAATGTAACTTTGCCTTTGCATCAAAATATACTCTCCGCTCCTTGTCTCCCTTTCCATAAACAACACATTCCCGTTCATTAAAATCAATATCTGCAATATCAAGATTCACCAGTTCTCCAACTCTCATTCCCGTAGAAAACAGTAAATCAATAATTGCCAAATCCCTTTTTTCTTCACAATTATCTCGAAGAATCTCTATACTTTCGTCCGATATGACTTCTTTTACAACCGTTTTTGTTTTGATTTTATGAATCCGTTTTACCGGACTTTTTAAAATGTGGTCTTCTTCCTCCAGCCACGAAAAAAAGCTCGAAAGATTTCTTCGCACATTATCAAGCGTTACCTTACTGCAGCCATTAATTTTCTGGTAATCTATTAAATACTTTCTTATATCTTCGGTACTCATTTGCCGAATGGGAATCTTAACACATTTTAACAGATGTTCCGCAGTCATTCGATAATATTGAATCGTTCTGGAAGAACAGCCTTCTATCTGTTTTGCATTTAAAAACATCTCTAAATACTGTTCATTTGAAATGTTTTCCGTTTCCTGTCTCGCCTCGTCTAAATGCAGGATCAAAACCTGCTGTAATTTTTTCATCTGTTTCACATTCAAAAATTCTGACATTGCATTTAAAATATTACTGATCTGACCCTTCATCTCTCAAAACTCCTTTTTATAGGAGTATAGCAAAACTCCGGGAAAGATACATTGATTTTATATGTTTTCTAATTCCTTTCCGTAATACTCTTCAATACCCGTCTGCATTTTTACAAACGCAGGAATATAGTCTTTTAAAATCACCCCAACTAATCTTTTCGCTGCCAGTGCATCATAAATATGTGTTAAGTCGTTTCTGTTTTTCAGCATTCCGAGCCAAATATCCTCGTCTATGAAATCAAAAATCGTAAATGCCGTCTTTAAAATCATTTTTGGAGAACCTGTTGCGGAAATAGAATGGCCTTCATAGCTCAGCAATTCTTTTAATACTTTCCACCCCAGCTCAAATTGAACAAAAAATTTATCAATAATTCCACCTACAATAAATTCGTTGGATAAATCTTCATTTTCTGCTGTAATAAGTACTTTCAGATTCGATTTAAAATGCTCAAACTTCTTCATAGATTACTTTTCCTTCCTTTTCAATGGATTTCCTTAATTCACTCATTATTTCTTCGTCCAGATTGATAATATCAAAACTCAAAAGGGTACTTGTTTCCTCATTCACGTCCAACATAAAGCGGATAAAATCGCCCCCCTGTACCGCTAGGTCTATATCACTTTTTTCTTTAAAATTTCCTCTTGCTCTTGAACCAAACAGAATTACTTTTTTCACATTGTATTTTCTGGCAAAATCGCATATTTCTTCTATTACTATTGGCTTGATTCCTGTCTCTCTCATACTTTCCTTCCTTCTACCCAAAATACTCCTGCATTAAGCTATCAAATAAGGTTTGCGCTTCATCTATGGATTTCTGGATTGTAGCTTTTAATTTGTCGATTGAGCGGACGAAGGTTGCGAACCTGTCTTGTTCGACAATATCAGCTATGGGAATATCTACTGTATTTAGTGTTTTAACAGCAAGACCAGGTTGTGCTGCTCCAGTATGAAAGCGATAAAGATCCATCAATTTCAGCAAATGAAAAAGCCATACCACATTTATCTCGATAAGTGGCGTTACCAAAACTGCATGCTCTGTTGCATGAAACTCTCCCATTGCAAGTTGAATATTGCCACACAATGCCCCTTGCCGTCCGATAATTGGATAACAACCGCACTGTGTCGCTTCTTTTACATATCCTCGAATGCCATTTCCACCATAGCAAGGGATAGAATAATCTGTGCTATACTCATGAATCGCATCTGCTGATGTAGTAATTCCAGCTTTAAGATAGCATGCAGCACCAAGCGGTATTGTCCTCAACCCCATACTATTGCCGATTGGATCACCAAACATTTCCACAAATCGTGATTTAATAAGGGTGTCTAGTTTTTGAAGTTCATCATGTCTTGACTGAATCAAAGACCGCACCTTATCCAAAATCATTGCACAAAAGCACTGTTCTTCTAAGGTAACATCTGGAATTGTCATTTCTTTCAACATTTCCAGCTTCAAATTATCCCTAACACTACCTGATGCCTTGCTCTTAATCATCTGTCTTCCAAAATCGCTGCGCAAAAAATAATATAGATACTGACAATCCAAATCATCTGAAACCGAAAAAACATTATAAAGTGGACTAACAATAACCTTATCCTCACATCTTTGCCAATCCACAGAACCTACATTAATACGTGACGGATTGTACGCAAAATATCCACGTGGCACAATCTTATATGTTGTTTTATCCTTACTTGCCACTTCCTTTCCAAAATAATCTGCACAAAACCCTTGACTATTTGTTACACTATATACAGAAATATCTTCATTTGCCTTATTACGAACGGAATATTCCTTTATAAATTTTCCTAATGGAACTCTTGCTCTTACCATATCATCATCTCCATCAATCCGAATTTATTTTTTTAACAACTCTTCCAACTCGTCCATTTCCACTTTAATTTCCGCTTCCAGTTTTCTTAATTCCTTTAATATCTCTTCTGTAGGCGGATATTCTACCGGTATGTACTCTATTTTTTTATATTTATTGATGGAAAGGTCGTAAGCATTCTCCACAATTTCCTCTTTTGGCACAAAGAAGCTCTGCTCTGTGCGTTCTCTCTCAGTTTCTCCGTCCAGATTATGAAATCTTTTCACAATATCCGGTATATCATTCTCTGCGATTTCACTTCTCTTATCATCAAGGCTTAATCCGTCCGCTTTCATATCGTAAAACCAGACTTTATCTGTTCCGCCATGTCCTGTTTTTGTAAAAACAAGTACGGCTGTCGATACTCCGGCATAGGGTTTGAACACCCCGGAAGGCATAGAAATAACAGCTTCCAGACGGTTATTCTCAATGATTTCCTTACGAATGGCTTTATGTGCTGCGGAAGAACCGAATAAAACCCCATCTGGAACAATGCAGGCACATCTTCCGCCGACTTTCAGCATTTTAAGGAATAAAGCCAGGAACAAAAGCTCTGTTTTCTTTGTCTTGCATACTTTTAAAAGGTCGGCAGATACAATATCGTAGTCCAGTGATCCCTTAAAAGGTGGATTCGCAAGAATCAGGCTATATTTTTCTCTGTCACCGTTCTGGTCTGAAAGGCTGTCCCTGTACTCGATATGTGGATTATCCACACCGTGAGTCATCATATTCATAGCGCCAATGCGAAGCATAGTTCTGTCCATGTCAAATCCATGAAACATATGGTTCATATAATGTTCTTTGTTTTTTCGCTCAAAAAATACTTTTTCTTTACAATTCTCTTTTAAATATTCACTTGCTGCCACAAGAAATCCGGACGTACCACAAGCCGGATCACAGATTACATCATCTGGACGCGGCTCCATCATATCCACAATCATACGAATAATATGTCGTGGCGTACGAAACTGTCCATTTACACCTGCTGTTGCCAGTTTTGAAAGAAGATATTCATATATATCTCCGCGTGTATCTGCTTCTTTTAATTTCGCCATCTGCTCATAAATACTATCCATAGAAGTTACAATTTTATCCAGCATCAAAGGAGTAGGGATTTTAAAAATCGCATCTCCCATATATTTTGCGTAGGCGCTTTCCTTATCCCCATGAAGATTTTTAATAAAGGGAAATACAAGCTCCTGAACAACCGCGTACATTTGTCCTGCGGGAAAATCATGGAATACACTCCACTTTAGCTGACTTCCTTCGATTTCACGGCTGCCGATTTGTATTTTCCCATCAAAAATGCTTTTATGCGGCAGTCCAAGCATAGTCGCTTCTTTTGTATGTATATTGTCTGCATCGTCCAAGTCTTTGATAAACATGAGGTATGTCATCTGCTCAATCACATCAAGAGGATTCGTCAGTCCTCCTGTCCAGAAAATTTCCCAAAGACTATCTATTTTATTTTTTAATTCTCCTGTAATCACGTACTTTTCCTCCCGGCGTGTCATCTGTCTGCGTGCTCATCGCACGTTTCGTATTTTAGTGCTGCCCTTATTCTACCATGTTTTGACCTGGATTAAAAGTTCCCTTAGCGTTTGACTTTTCCCTCCAACTCTATATCCTTGCGCAACTTTCATATTACGTTTTTCATCGATTATCGCATAGTCCCGTCTTTGACAGTTAAAGAAATTAAAATCTGATGTTAGCCCAGTGTTTATAGGCTTCACGACAGTTTGCATCTAAATTTCACTCTATAAAAAAACAGATTATTTAACAAAGAAAATGTAGAGTTTATAATAAACTTGAGACATTTGGGCAAAAGCGAACTGTCAACTTCTCGGAGAGATTTTTTGTTTTTTAAGTAGAAAAAATCGTTTTATAAACAATTTTGGAGAGATTTTTTGTTTTTTAAGTGGAAAAAGGCGTTTTATAAACAATTTTGGAGAGTTTTTTTGTTTTTTAAGCGGAAAAAGGCATTTTATAAACAATTTTAGAGAGATTTTTTGTTTTTCAAGCGAAAAAAAGCGTTTTATAAACAATTAAATTCCCGGCATCAGAAATTTCTTTCTCCCCATTGCACCTACGACTTTTTCTAATGCACTCCCATTTTTGACGGTTTGCATCTAAGTTTTACTCTATAGTAATATTTTCATGACCGATAGATTCTTGAACTGTCCAATTCCTGCGAAAACAGGTATAACAAATACTAAGTTTTCGTTATACTTGTTGCTTCCGGCGAATTAAAACGAGAAGAAAACGGAAAATCTACCTGCTACATTCGTTTAAAGTAATTTCCCCTTATCCATCCTTAATACAAACCTAATCCCTCCAAATTTCTCCTCTCTCATCTTCAAATCCTTGTGTAACTTTCACATTGCCATTTTTCGTCGATTATCGTATAATAACATGTACCTTTACAGAGAACATTTAATAAGGAAATAATCTGTTACGTACTTATGAAAAACATTTAGGAAATACACAATATAAGGAGGCAATCTATTTTTTATGAAGAATCATACTCTCGGAATTGACATTGGTTCCACCACTGTCAAAATTGCAGTCCTTGATAAAAATGAAACTCTGCTTTTTGCAGATTATGAACGGCATTTTGCGAATATTCAGGAAACACTGGCAAACCTGCTCCAGAAAGCTTACGACCAGCTTGGGGAGCTTTCTCTTTGCCCGGTTATCACCGGCTCCGGCGGTCTTACCCTTGCCAATCATCTGGATATTCCCTTTGTTCAGGAGGTTATTGCCGTATCTACCTCTTTGGAACACCTTGCGCCTAAAACGGATGTGGCAATTGAACTTGGCGGTGAAGACGCAAAAATCATTTATTTTGAAAACGGAAATATCGAACAGCGTATGAACGGAATCTGTGCAGGCGGAACAGGTTCTTTTATTGACCAGATGGCATCTCTGCTTCAGAGTGATGCTTCCGGCTTAAATGAATATGCAAAACATTACAAAGCCCTTTACCCTATTGCTGCGCGATGCGGTGTTTTTGCAAAAACGGACATTCAGCCCCTTATTAATGATGGAGCAACAAAGGAAGACCTTTCCGCTTCCATTTTCCAGGCAGTGGTAAACCAGACCATTTCCGGCCTTGCCTGTGGAAAACCAATCCGCGGACATGTTGCTTTTCTGGGCGGTCCTCTTCATTTTCTTTCAGAGCTGAAAGCAGCATTTATCCGTACTTTAAAGCTTGATGAGGAGCACACCATTGTGCCGGAAAACTCCCATCTTTTTGCTGCTATTGGTTCTGCCTTAAACGCAAAAGAAGATGCTGCGTCTGTGTCTCTCACAGACTTAAAAGAACGCCTTCGTCAAACGATTCAGCTTGATTTTGAAGTGGAGCGTATGGAACCGCTCTTTGAGACGGAGGAAGCTTACACGGCTTTCCACAAACGCCAGAGCCAATATCAGGTAAAAACTGCAGAACTTTCCACATATAAAGGCAACTGCTATCTCGGTATTGATGCAGGCTCTACCACAACAAAGACAGCGCTTGTAGGAGAGGACGGCTCTCTTCTTTACTCTTTTTACAGCAACAATAATGGAAATCCTTTAAAAACTACCATACGCTCCATTCAGGAGATTTACAGCCTCCTTCCAGAGGACGCGCACATTGCCTACTCCTGTTCAACCGGATACGGAGAAGCCCTTATTAAGGCTGCACTTCTTCTTGACGAGGGAGAGGTGGAGACAGTTTCTCATTACTACGCGGCTGCATTTTTTGACCCGGAGGTTGACTGTATTCTTGATATTGGCGGTCAGGACATGAAGTGCATCAAAATAAAGGACAATACCGTAGACAGCGTACAGCTTAACGAAGCCTGCTCCTCAGGCTGCGGCTCCTTTATTGAAACCTTTGCAAAATCCTTAAATTACAGTGTGGAGGACTTTGCAAAAGCAGCTCTTTTTGCGAAAAATCCCATTGACCTCGGAACACGCTGCACTGTGTTTATGAACTCCAAAGTAAAACAGGCCCAAAAGGAAGGGGCTGAAGTTTCTGATATTTCCGCAGGGCTTGCATACTCTGTCATCAAAAATGCCCTATACAAGGTAATCAAAGTTTCCGATGCCTCTGAACTCGGACGTCACATTGTTGTGCAGGGCGGAACTTTTTACAATGATGCTGTTCTTCGGAGCTTCGAAAAAATCGCAGACTGTGAAGCGATCCGACCGGATATTGCAGGAATTATGGGTGCTTTCGGCGCTGCCTTAATCGCGAGAGAACGATACGAAGAAGGCACAGAAACAACCATGCTTTCCATACAGAAAATCAATGAGCTGAAATACACAACCTCTATTGCAAACTGCAAGGGCTGTACAAACAGCTGCCGATTGACAATCAACAAATTTACAGGAGGACGCCAGTTTGTGAGCGGAAACCGCTGCGAACGCGGAATCGGTAAAGAAAAGAACAAAGATAATATCCCGAACCTTTATGAATATAAATACAAACGGCTTTTTTCTTACCATCCGCTCACTGCCGATAAGGCAGAACGCGGAAAAGTAGGAATCCCCCGCGTATTAAATATGTTTGAAAATTATCCGTTCTGGTTTACCTTTTTCACAGAACTGAAATACGAGGTTGTGTTATCTCCTACTTCCACCAGAAAGCTGTACGAACTTGGTATCGAATCCATTCCAAGTGAATCAGAATGCTACCCGGCAAAGCTTGCCCACGGCCACGTTACCTGGCTTTTGAAAAACGGAGTAAAATTTATTTTTTACCCCTGCATTCCTTACGAAAGAAATGAGTTCCCGGACGCAGTCAATCATTACAACTGTCCAATCGTTACTTCTTATGCGGAGAACATCAAAAACAATGTGGACGAGTTAAACGATCCTTCCGTTGATTTCCGGAATCCGTTCCTTGCCTTTACTTCTGAGGAAATCCTCACCGAGCGTCTTGTAGCGGAATTTAAGGATATTCCGGCAGATGAAGTAAAAGCTGCAGCACACAAAGCCTGGGAAGAGCTTGCTTCTGCAAGAAAAGATGTACAGAAAAAGGGCGAAGAAACACTGAAATATATGGAAGAAACAGGACGAAGAGGTATTGTTCTTGCAGGAAGACCGTACCATATCGACCCGGAAATCCACCACGGCATTCCAAGCCTTATTAACAGCTACGGCATTGCTGTCCTGACAGAGGATTCCGTATCTCACCTTGTTCCCGTTGAGCGTCCGATCCGTGTAAATGACCAGTGGATGTACCATTCCCGCCTTTATGCAGCCGCAAACTTTGTAAAAACAAGGGAGGATCTCGACCTGATTCAGTTAAACTCCTTTGGCTGCGGCCTCGACGCGGTGACAACGGACGAGGTATCCGAAATTCTCTCCGGAAGCGGCAAAATTTACACCTGTCTCAAAATTGACGAGGTGAATAATCTTGGTGCTGCCAAAATCAGGATCCGCTCTCTTCTTGCCGCACTTCGGGCAAAAGAGGCACAGAAACGCACCAGGACCATTCAGCCGTCCTCCATTGAAAAGGTATCCTTCACAAAGGAAATGCGAAAAGACTTTACGATTTTATGTCCGCAGATGTCTCCATTCCATTTCAGCTTTATCCAGGCTGCCTTTAACACCTGCGGCTACCATTTTGAGGTGCTTCCAAACGATAATAAAGAAGCGGTAAACACAGGCTTAAAATACGTAAATAACGACGCCTGCTATCCTTCCCTCATTGTCGTTGGACAGATTATGGACGCGCTCCTCTCCGGAAAATACGACTTAAACAGGACGGCTGTCATTATGTCTCAGACAGGAGGCGGCCTCTGCTCCCGTGCTTCCAACTACATAGCTTTTATCAGAAGAGCGCTGAAAAAAGCAGGAATGGAACAGATTCCCGTTATCTCTGTCAATTTGAGCGGTCTTGAGAAAAATCCCGGCTTTAAGCTGACTCTGCCATTGGTCAAGAGAATCTGCTACGGCGGCGTATTTGGAGATATTCTTATGAAGTGCGTGTACAGAATGCGTCCGTACGAGCTGGAAAAAGGCATTGTAAACAGGAAATATAAAATCTGGGAGCAGAGATGCATCGCCTTTCTTACCGGCAGTTCCATAAGCCACAGCCAGTTTAAAAAGATATGCCGGGAAATGGTCCACGATTTTGATACCATTCCGATCAGCGATGAAAAGAAACCGCGCGTGGGAATTGTAGGCGAAATCCTTGTAAAATTCCTTCCGGCTGCAAATAATCACCTTGCAGATCTTCTGGAGGAAGAAGGCGCAGAAGCTGTTGTTCCTGACCTGATCGACTTTTTATGCTACTGCTTCTACAATCAAAATTTCAAAGTGGAAAATCTGGGATTTAAAAAATCAAAGGCAACTATTGGAAACTGGGGAATCAAGCTCATTGAATATATGAGAAAATCAGCCAACGAGGCGCTTTCCCAGAGCCGCCATTTCACTCCGTCCGCTGACATTACAGATCTGGCAAAAATGGCATCTCCTATTGTATCACCCGGCAATCAGACTGGTGAAGGCTGGTTCCTTACAGGAGAGATGATGGAACTGCTTCACGGGGGCGTTCCAAATATTGTGTGTATTCAGCCTTTTGGATGCCTTCCAAACCACATTGTAGGAAAAGGCGTTATTAAAGAAATCCGACGGACACACCCGGAGGCAAACATTGTAGCTATTGATTATGACCCTGGTGCAAGTGAGGTAAACCAGTTAAACAGAATTAAGCTGATGCTTTCCACTGCACAGAAAAATCTGAATAAAGAGTCTGAAAAAGACGCATAACTCCATAGACAAAGAGAAGGAAAACCGCAAGGATTTTCCTTCTCTTTTGCTATATCTTATTTTATTTTTATAAAAGCCTCATAGGGACGAAGAACCTTTCCTTCCTCCTCTTTATAATTGTGGATCAGAGTTTCTGCTCCCTCCCACTCTTTTAAAAGAGGACACGGCACTTCTTTTTCTGTAAAGTTTCCTGCCACAAGAAGCTTCTTTCCCTTGTATTCCCTCTCGTAAACAAAAACATTTTCATCTTCCTCGAGAAGGAGACGGAATCCGCCCTCTGTAAGAATCTCATATTCTTTTCGAAGGGCAATGAGTTTTTTATAATAATGGAATACGGAATCTGGATTTTTCAGCTCTTCTTCCGCGTTAATCTCTGTGTAATTCGGGTTTACCCCAAGCCACGGCGTTCCCTCTGTAAAGCCTGCATTTTTTCCGGCGCTCCACTGCATGGGAGTTCTTGCGTTATCTCGTCCCTTTGCATAGATGGACTCCATAATATCCGCTTCTTTATATCCTTTTGCCAGACGTTCCCTGTACATATTTCGGATTTCAATATCCTGATACTGAGAAATATCTTCAAAGCGCACATTTGTCATGCCAAGCTCTTCTCCCTGGTAAACGTACGGCGTTCCCTGCATTCCGTGGAGAATCGTTGCAAGCATTTTTGCAGACTCCGCTCTGTATTCCTTGTCATTTCCCCATCTTGACACAATACGGGGAAGGTCGTGGTTGTCCCAGAAAAGACTGTTCCAGCCGCAGTTATAAAGCTCGTTCTGCCATTTTGCGAGATTTTTTTTCAGCTTCACAAGAGAGAGCGGGCATACGTCCCATTTTTCTTTTCCTTCCTCCTGATCCAGCATCATATGTTCAAACTGGAATACCATAGAAAACTCGCTTCCATCCGGATTACTGTAAAGCTTCGCTCTCTCTGTATCTGCGCCCCAGGCTTCTCCCACTGTAATGAGATCTCCCTTCTGGAAGGTTTCCTTACTTAATTCCCGGATAAATTCATGAAGGCGGGGACCGTTATTTGTAATCTTCAAATCCGGCTCTTTTGCAATCTGATCAATGACATCAAGTCGGAAGCCGCCGACACCTTTTTCCATCCACCAGAGGATCATATCATAGATTTCTCTTCGAAGCTTTGGATTTTCCCAGTTTAAATCCGGCTGTTTCACGGAAAACTGGTGAAAATAATACTGGTTCAGCTCCGGAACCCACTCCCAGGCAGGTCCTCCGAACACAGAGCCCATATCGTTTGGAAGAGTTCCTTCTTTGCCATCTCGCCACACATAATAATCGTGATAAGGATTTTCCCTGCTTTTTTTTGCCTCCCGGAACCAGAAATGTTCATCAGAAGAATGATTTAAAACAAGGTCCATAATAATGCGGATATTTCTTTTTTTCGCTTCCCGGATCAGTTCTTCCATGTCTCCGATGTTTCCAAACATAGGGTCAATGTCCTGATAATCGGAAATATCATAACCGTTGTCGTCCTGCGGAGATTTGCATACAGGAGAAAGCCAGATGGCATCAATCCCCAGTTCCTCCAGGTAATCCAGCTTTGTAATAATTCCTCTTATATCTCCGATTCCGTCCCCGTTGCTGTCCATAAAGCTTCGCGGGTAAATCTGGTAGACTACTGCGTTTTTCCACCATTTTCTTCCTTCGCTTTTCATATTTACATCCCTCTCTTATATTCTGCGAATCAGTGTTCCATCTGGAGCAAGTTTTCCATTTTCATATCCTCTTGCAAAGAGAATTTCTCCCCCATCCAGTGTATCAACAGACTCTTTTGTACAATTTAAAACTACCTGAATCTTATTTCCCGCATCGTCCAGTTTAATATACTCCACACAGCGTTTTTCTCTGTATGTATCCGGGAAATGGAAATAAAGGCTCTTAAAAGTTTTTTCTGATTTTCTAAGAGAAATCAGTTTTTTCATTTCTTCCAGACGCTTTCTGTTTTCCTCAGAATCCATTTCATCCCACGGCATACAGCGCCTGCAGTCCGGATCGTGTCCTCCTTCCATTGCAATTTCCGTTCCGTAATAAATACAGGGACTTCCAGGCATGGTAAAAAGAACCGCCAACTGCTGATAAAAGACGTTCAGATTTTTTAATCGATTCATCAGACGCTCTGTATCGTGAGAATCCAGAAGATTAAACAAAACATTGTTGCACTGCTGCATATACATGGTGTAACAACGGTTTACCATATATTCAAAATCCTCTTTTGTACTTTCCTTATCAAGGAAAAAGTCATGGATTCCGCTCATAAGAGGATAATTCATAACGGAATCGTATTCATCTCCCATAAGCCACTGGCTTGCATCGTGCCAGATTTCTCCCAAAAGATAAATATCCGGTTTTAAAGATTTTACCCTCTCCCTTACACGTTTTAAGAAGCGGTGGGATACCTCATTTCCCACATCAAATCGGATGCCGTCAATATCAAAATCACGAATCCAGCTTTCGCAAATATCAGAGAAATACTGAATGACTTCTTCATTATTTGTATTTAATTTCGGCATATATTCATTAAATGCAAAGGAATAAAATCTTCCGTCTCTTGTATCTCCCTGCTTTTTTAAGACATTCCAGTCGTGAATCATAAACCAGTCTGCAAACTCAGATTTTTCTCCTTTTTTCTCCACATCAAGCCACTGAGCAAAACGCCTTCCACAGTGATTAAACACAGCGTCCACCATTACCCGGATACCAAGTTCATGGGCTTCTTTTACAAGAAGTGCAAACTCTT
This sequence comes from uncultured Blautia sp., assembly GCA_900547615.1. Classification (GTDB taxonomy): domain Bacteria; phylum Bacillota; class Clostridia; order Lachnospirales; family Lachnospiraceae; genus Blautia_A. The sequence goes on from URHH01000023.1 coordinate 12,822, forward strand.
CATTATCTCCAAAATAAGGGTCTATTTTTGTGTAGTCTCTTGTATCATATTTATGGTTAGACTCTGCTTCCATAATGGGATTTAAGTAGATTCCATTAATACCGAGCTCTTTTAAATATGAAAGACGCTTTCTGATTCCTGCAAGATTTCCGCCGAATCGCTCCTGGTTTGTAACAGGACCTGTGCGCCAGGGAAGAATATCCTCCCCGTTTTTCTCCGGCGTTCCGTTACAGAAACGGTCTGGAAAAATCTGATACCACACCGTATCGTTTACCCAGTCCGGAGTTACGTTTATATCTGCCTGATTCATCCAGGGCACAATAAAACACTGAAGCATACGCCCTTCCATGTGAAGCTGCTCTTCCTTTAAAAAGCCGTCCTCAAAGTAATACCACACTTCTTTATCTGTATGAAGTTCAAAATAATACTTACATCTTTTATACGGTGGAACAAGTGTGGTTGTCCACCATATCTGATGCTTTAAGCGCTTTTTATAACAGATTTCTTCCCTTTTTCCAACCCATTTTTCATTGCCGCCGAGAATTCCGGCTTCGAATGGATCTCCCTGATGAAGAAACACGCGCTTTACATCATATCCTGTTTTTAAATTGATAATCAGCTCCCTCTCATTACAGGGATAGCTCATCTGCTCTGATGTTTTATGATAAACTCCTGCAAATTCCATCTGCTGTCTCTTACCTTTCTGTCATCTGCTTCTTATATTTATAAAGCTCCTCTGCCAGACGCTTCATGTCTGTCATTCTCCATTCCCAGTTGGGACTTCCCACAGTTCCCGGCGTATTTAAGTGCGCCTCTTTTCCAAGCCCCAGAATATCCGCCGCCGGAATAATGGCATACTCTGCTCTGCTTCTCCATGTATAGGCAAGAAGCCTGTCTTTTACAGAACCTGTTTTAATTCCCTGTTTTTTAAGGAAACGACGAATTTTTCTCTTTGCTGCGCAGGACATTTTCCCATACCATTCCATAATGGTATCGTTGTCATGGGTTCCTGTATAAATAATGAGATTTTCTTTTTCCTCAAAAGTATCTCTTGCATATTTTCCTTTTGTGTCTATGGAGAACTGGAGAATCTTCATTCCCTTTAATCCATAATGATCTTTTAAGGTAAGTACCTCCGGACGTAAATCTCCAAGGTCTTCTGCCACAAGATGAGCCTCCGGCACTTCTCTTTTTAAAGTATCCAGCACCTCGTAGCCCGGCGCTTCTATCCACTCTCCCTCCACTGCCGTTGGGCAGGAAGCCGGGATTTTCCAAAAAGTATCAAAAGCACGAAAATGGTCAATACGAATCAAATCAAAAAGCCGGCTGTTATATCCGATACGCTTTACCCAGAAATCGTATCCTGTTTTTTTCAGATACTCCCAGTCGTAAACCGGATTTCCCCATCTCTGTCCTACTGCACTGAAATAATCCGGCGGAACGCCTGCAATAAAAGTTGGTCTGCCATCTGCACCAAGGAGGAAGTTTTCTTTGCCTGCCCATACATCAACAGAATCAATTCCCACATAAAAAGGAACATCTCCCATAATGCGAATCCCGTTTTTATTTGCATATTCCTTTATCTTTTTCCACTGGCAAAGAAATACATACTGTAAAAACATATGATAGGAAGCCTCTTTTTCTGTTTCTTCTGATAAAGCTTCTCCCTTCCAGTTTTTATGCTCTTCTCTCCACTCATTCCAGCAGCGGTTTTCATTTTCTTTTTTTAAAGCGCGGAATACTCCATAGGAACGCACCCATTCCTCAGAAATAAACTCATGATATTCCTCTGTCTCCTGAAAATTTTCAAAGGCTTCTCTTAAATATCCTTCTTTCCATGCCCGTACTTTTTCATATTCCACTTTTTTTGCATTTTCAAGATGAGAAGGAGGAAGCTCTTTTAAAAGCCCTTCTTCATACAGAAGCTCTAAACTTATATAAAGCTCGTCTCCTGCACAGGAGGAATAAGGCTGATAAGGGGAATTTCCATATCCAAGAGGATTCATAGGCAAAACCTGCCAGATTTTTACTCCTGCTTCCTTTAAAATATCAAGAAATGTATACGTTTCTTTTCCCAGCTCTCCTACTCCCGTCCGAGACGGGAGAGAAGAAACCGGCATTAAAATTCCAGTTTCTCTCATAGTCCACACCTCTTATGCAAGCTTCCAGATGTCGCGGTTGTACTCTTCAATAGTTCTGTCTGCTGAGAAGAATCCTGCCTTTGCAATGTTGACAAGGGCTTTCTTTGCCCATGCAGTCTCGTCCTCGTAATCTCTTAATACCTCTTCTTTTTTCTGGATATATTCTTTTACGTCGAGAAGAGCCATAAACCAGTCTTTTGATACGATTTCTTTATAAAGTCTTCCAAGATTGACCGGATCTCCAATCTGGATCAGCTCCTTGCTGATGATAAAGTCAACAAGTTCCTCCACCTGGGGATCGTTTTCGTAAATCTCTTTTGAGCAGTAGGAAGCCTCCTCGTAAAGCTTAATAACCTCCTCGGATTTCTTTCCGAAGATATAGATGTTTTCATCTCCTACAAGCTGATGGATCTCCACATTTGCGCCGTCCTCTGTTCCAAGTGTCACAGCGCCGTTTAACATAAACTTCATGTTTCCAGTTCCTGATGCCTCTTTTGACGCAAGAGAAATCTGCTCGGAAATATCGCAGGCAGGAATGAGTTTTTCTGCCTTTGTTACATTGTAGTTTTCCACCATGACAAGCTTCATATATTTGCTTACAACAGGGTCACTGTCAATTAACTGCTGCAGGCAGAGAAGAAGGTGGATAATATCTTTTGCAATGGTGTAAGCCGGCGCTGCCTTCGCTCCGAAAATCATAGTGATCGGACGTTTCGGAAGGTTTCCTTTTTTAATCTCTTTATATTTGTAAATAGCATAAAGAGCGTTCATCTGCTGTCTCTTATACTCGTGAAGACGCTTAATCTGAATGTCAAATACAGAATCTGCATCAATTTCCACATTCTGTGTTTCTTTCAGATAATCTCTTAAATGTTCTTTTGCGTGATGCTTGATCTCCATCAGACGTTTTAAAACAGTCTCGTCCTCTTTGTATGCGAGAAGCTTTTCCAGTTCCATCGCGTTTTCTTTAAATCCGTCTCCGATCAGCTCTTCAATATATGCGCTTAACTCCTGGTTGCAGTGAAGCAGCCATCTTCTGAAGGTAATTCCGTTTGTCTTATTGTTGAATTTCTCCGGATAAATATCGTAAAACGGTTTTAACTCGGATTCTTTCAGAATTTCTGTGTGAAGAGCAGCTACGCCGTTTACTGCATATCCGAAGTGAATGTCAATATGCGCCATGTGTACGCGGTCCTGCTTATCGATAATATATACGCGCTCGTCATGGAAATCTCTTCTCACACGGCTGTCCAGCTCGCGGATAATCGGAAGAAGATGCGGAACTACCTGTTCCAGATAAGAGATCGGCCATTTTTCCAGAGCTTCCGCAAGAATAGTGTGATTTGTATACGCGCATGTTTTTCTCACTACGTCAATGGCAGTATCCATATTGAAGCCTTTTTCCATAAGAAGGCGGATCAGCTCCGGAATTACCATTGTCGGGTGTGTATCGTTAATCTGGATCGTCACATAATCGTAGAGCTGATACAGGTCTGCCCCTCTCTCCTCAGCCTCTCTTAAAATAAGCTGCGCTGCGTTGCTTACCATAAAATACTGCTGGTAAATACGAAGAAGCTGTCCTGCCTCATCACTGTCGTCCGGATAAAGGAAAAGGGTCAGGTTTTTCGCAATGTCTTTTTTATCAAACTGGATTCCATCTCTGATAATTCCTTCATCCACAGTCTCCACATCAAAAAGATGAAGGCGATTGCAGCCGTTTTTATATCCCGGAACATCAATGTCGTATAATACAGACTGAAGGGTAAAATCCTTAAAAGGAACAGAAAAACTTACGTCTGTTTTTGTCAGCCAGCTGTTGTCTGTAATCCACGGATTTTTCTCCTCCCTCTGTTTGTTGTCTGTAAATTTCTGAAGAAACAGACCATCATGGTAATTGAGGCCCACTCCGTCTCCGTTTAAGCCAAGTGTGGCAATGGAATCAAGAAAGCAGGCTGCAAGACGTCCAAGACCGCCGTTTCCAAGGGACGGCTCGTTTTCCATCTCCTCAATGGAAGTAATATCGTGTCCGTTTTTTGCAAGAACTTCTTTTGTCTCCTGGAAAAGTCCCAGGTTAATCAGATTGTTGGAAAGAAGCTTTCCAATTAAAAATTCTGCTGAAATATAGTAAAGCTTTTTCTTTCCTTCATTTCTTTTCATTCCCTGCATTTTTTCTTTTGTAAGAATGAGAAGAGCTGTATAAATCTGTTCATCAGACGCTTCTTTTATGTTTTTTCCGTATTTTTCCTGTAAAATCTGCTCTAATAATTTTTCCATATTCCTACTCCTTATCTCCGCATGTTTCAACGGCTTCATATACTCTTAAGATTTCTCCCACACTCCATGCCTGGGCAAAGCACCCCTTTGACCTTGTAGGATTTTCTCCGTCGTAAATCTCCGGAAGCTGTCCGACACAGCCTTCTCTCATGGCGCTTTCCATAACTTCAAGCTGTTCCTTTACAGTTTCCTTCGCTTCTTTATTGTAATCATTTACCTTGAGATATGCAAGATAATATGCGCCCAGAGGGAAAGTCCACACCGTTCCCTGATGATACGCCATATCTCTTTCTTCCATTTTTCCCTGATAGACAGGTTTAAACTCTTTATCTGACATTTCCAGGGTTCTAAGACCGTAAGGGGTATAAAGCGTCTCAAACACAGTCTCTACAACTGCTTTTTCCTGTTCCTTTGTAAGCATGGTAAACGGCATAGAAACTGCCCATATTTGATTGCAGCGAACCTGTTCGTCCGCCTCTGTGCCGGATACCAGATCTTTTAAGCAGCTTCTTTTTTCCAGCCAGAACTTCTGAAGGAAGGATTTTTTTACCTGCTCTTTTAATCCTGCTTCTTTCCAGTCCTGTTTTAAAATCCCGGCAAATTCTTCCATAATACAGAGGGCATTATACCAGTAGGCATTAATTTCCACAGGCTTTCCATGTCTCGGTGTGGGAAGGATTTCTCCTACGCGCACGTCCATCCATGTCACCTGCCAGAGCCCTTCTCCCGCCTGGATCAGTCCGTCTGCATCCATATGGATTCCAAAATCGGTTCCCTCTTTATATCCCCTGATGATCCGTTCCATCACAGGATGCATCTCTTTTACAAAATCAAGATCCCCTGTTTTTTCATAGTAAAGATACACGCAGTTAATAAAAAGAAGCGCCGCGTCTACTGTATTATAAAGGGGCTCGTTTCCTCCTTCCGGGAAGAGATTCGGCATCAGGCCTTTGTTTTCATTTAAAGCGAAAGTCCTTAAAATTTCCTTCGCCGTATCATATTGTCCTGTAGAAATGCAGATACCCGGAAGGGCAATCATGGTATCTCTTCCCCAGTCCTCAAAAAACGGATAGCCTGCAAGAATAGTGCTTCCGTTTGTGGACTCTCTTCTGGAAACAAACTGGTCTGCACTTTTTACAAGCTCCTGCGCCATCGGCATAAAAAGACCTGCTGTTTTTACAAGAGCCTGTCTCCGCTCTTTATATTCTTTTATGATTTCTTCCGCATCCTGCCATTTCTCTTCTGTCAGATATTTTTGTTCCATAGAGTACACGAGTTTTAATTTTACTTTTTCTCCCGGCTGTGCAGAAACAGAAATCACATGATTTGCCTTTCCATGTCCTGTCTCCCTTCTTCCGTCGCATACATCATAGGAATAAAAGTAAACTTCTTCTTTTTCCTCTGTATCTGTTACCTTTCCGTTTGTCTCAAAGAAAAGGGGCATTCCATCAGATAAAATCTGATTTCCTTTTTTCACTAAGGTCTGGGACGGCTTCATATCCTCTCCCTTTTTTGCAAACTGGAAAAACGGAGTCACTTCAAATGAAACCTTACATTTCCCTCTGTTTTCTATGGTATAACAAATTGCCACTGTATTTTCTCCGTACTTCATGGCAATTTCTTTTGAAATGGATACACCATTTACATGATAACGCCAGAGAGGTGTGTCCTCATATATAAAAGAAGAAAGATAATGATACCCGTCCTCTGTATGCCCGTCTGCAAATTCCTGGGTGGAAAGAATTTTTTCCTCATCTCCAAGAAACAGACGCTCAAAAAGACGGTGCACCATATTGTAACGGTGATTCGGTGCTTTCATACACGCCATAAAAACACTGTTGTCATTTCTTGATGCTGCCCCTGTCATGGTAAGTGCAGAAAATCCTCCAAGACCGTTTGTTAAAAGATAATTGTTTTCAAGACCGCGTTTTAATGTATTCCAGTCCTGTTTTCCGTAAATCCATCTCATATGCATCCTCTTCGTCCAAGCACAAGCGCACTCAATGGCGCAGCTGTCGCTTTTTCTGCTTTTTTCTGTTTTTTCCATGAAAAACTGTCTTCTTCATTAAGAAGAACTTCCCACTCCCCTTTCGGGAGAGCAGTTTCCACTTCTTCCTCTGTGGCATTATAAATAATATACAGAGTATCCCACAAAGTATGTTCTCCTTCTTTTTTATTTTCCACAAAAAATCCTACAGCGCCCGGTTTCTTCCAGTGACCGTAAATTCTCTTTCCTGCAGTCTCCGACTTGTCGCAAAGTCCGGGAAGCTGCTTCCTGAGAGCAATCAGCCCTTCATAGAAGGTACTGAGTTCTTCATATTTATATGCTCTCTTCCAGTCCAGACGGTTTAAAGAAATGGAACTGTTATAAGTATTTTCATGTCCGTCCTTAGTTCTTGCAAACTCCTCTCCGGAAAGCATAAAAAGATGTCCCTGACAGGTCATGTAAATAGCTGCTGCCAGTTTATTTTCCATCATTCTCCGCTTTTCGTCCGGCGTTGTGATTGCCAGCTTATCCCAGAGCGTCCAGTTATCATGAGCAGAAACATACGTGATTACCTGAGATGGCGCTTTGATTCCTGTGTCTTTCGTGCACCACGCTTTTACGCTGTTTAAAATTTTTTCTTCCATATTTTCCGCACCGTTTACAAAGCCCGGGATTTCTCCCTCAAATACATGGCCTTTGATAGCGTCTCTTGTATCATCGCAGAACATCCCCACATATTTATCAAGTTGGGATACGTTCTTTTTAAGAGCCATCACTGCGTCTCCCTCAGACGCTGTCTCATCTGCAGCCCAGGGTTCTCCGAAAAGAAGAATCTCTCCCCTTCCGTATTTTTCATCAAGCGCTTTTCGGATACGGTTCATAAGCTCTGTGTCAAGAAGCCCCATCAAATCAAAACGGAAGCCGTCAATATGATATTCCTCCACCCAGTAAAGAACAGAATCCAAAATATACTGACTGCACATTTCTCTCTCGCTTGCCACATCATTCCCACAGGCAGAGCCATTGGAAATCTCCCCGTTTTCGTAAGTACGGAAATAATACCAGGGAACTGCCTTGTTTAAATTGGAATCCAGGTCGTACATATGGTTATATACCACATCCATAATAACCCGGAAGCCGTTTTTGTGAAGTGACTGCACCATTTCCTTAAATTCACGGATACGCACTTCTCCGTGATACGGATCGGAAGAATATGAGCCTTCGGGAACATTATAATTTACCGGATCATATCCCCAGTTGAATTCTTCATCATTTTTCTCATTAACAGAGCCGTAATCATAAGCCGGCATTATCTGCACGTGGGTAATTCCAAGTTTCTTGAGATAATCAAGCCCCGTAGGATACACACCAGCGTTATCAAGGGTTGTGTGTTCTTCTGTAAATGCCAGGTATTTTCCCCTGTTTCCCTTCGAAAATCCCCCTGCCTCGTCCCAGGAAAACTCTTTTATATGAAGCTCATAAATTACTGTCTCTTCCTGTTTTTCAGGGTGTCTGTCTTCCAGCCAGCCTTCGGGGTCCGTCTCTTTTAAATTTACAGCCATACTTCTTTTTCCATTTACCCCGCAGGCTTTTGCATAAGGATCTCCGAAAACAGCTTCCTCTCCCTCTGTTACAGTGCGGAAATCATAATAAACGCCGTGAAGATTTTCCGCTGTCTCATAAGACCACATTCCCTTATCTTCTTTTTTCATCTCTGTCTGAAAAAATGGAACTCCGCCTTCTCCTTCCTTATAAAAGCGAAGCTCTGCTTTTTCAGAAAAAGGGCTCCACAGAAGGAAGGAAGTTCCTTCCTCTGTGCAGACAGCCCCCTGTTTTCTCTCTGTGTCTATATAATTTTCTTTAAATTCTGAAGTGTTATAAAGTCTCTTTAATTCCTGCCTCTTTAACATAACTGCTCCCTTCCGCTTATCAGCCTTTTACTGCTCCTGACACGCCGTCTACATAATACCTCTGCATATAGAGGAAGAGAATGGCAATCGGTATGGAAATCAGTACCGCGCCTGCTGCAAAGCTTGTATACCAGCTGTCAATATATTCTTTTTCCAACATCTTCCAGAGACCGATTGCAATCGTATACTGGTCTGAGTTTGCACGGCAGATAACCTTTGCAAAAATAAAATCAAGCCACGGCGCCATAAATGCAGTCAGTACTGTATATACAATAATCGGTTTACTTAACGGCAGCGTAATTTTTGTAAAAATCTGCCATCTTGTACAGCCGTCCAGAATTGCCGCTTCGTCCACAGCAACAGGAATTGTATCAAAAAATCCTTTTGCAATCTGGAATCCAAGACCTGCACCGCCCGAATAACACAAGATCAAGGCAACACGAATCAGATTTCCTTCTGTAAGACCTAATGCTTTTAAAATAAAGTAAACAGCAATCATGGACATAAAGCTTGGAAACAGTCCCAGAATCATCGCCATGTTCATATACGGTTTACGGAGACGGAATTTCATTCTTGACAGACAGTAAGAAACCGCCAGGGTATAAAAAGTTGCCAGAATGCAGGAACAAACTGCAATAATCAGCGTATTCACAAACATCTTTGGAAAATTTAAAATAGAAGTATCTGTAAAAAGCCGGATATAATTATCAAGGGTGTATCCCTGAGGAAAAAAGGTAGACACATAAGAACCTTTTTCTGCACGGAAGCTTGTAAGGATGACCCATAAAATGGGGAACACCCATACAGCCGCTAAAATGCCAAGGGAAATATGAACTGCTGTATTTGTTATAAAACGTTTCTTTTTTGCCGATTTGATTCCCATGTTTAAAACTCTCCTTCCTTATAAGATTTACTGTTTCTGTATGTGAGAAGCGCTCCTGCCGCCAGGATAATAAATGTAAGGATTCCGATCACGGCTCCGATATTATAATACTGTTTATCTACTGTCAGCTTATAAAGCCATGTTACAAGCAAATCTGTTTTTCCCGCTGTGGAAGCAAGGTCTGTAACAGGATCTCCTCCTGATAACAGATAAATAATGTTAAAGTTATTTACATTACCTGTAAAGGTTACGATAAGGTACGGCGTTGTCACATATAACATATATGGAAGCGTGATCTTAAAGAATCTCTGAATGGCATTTGCTCCGTCCACCTTTGCCGCCTCATAAAGCTCCGCCGGAATATTCTGAAGCACACCTGTAAGCTGAAGAAGGGTATACGGAACACCAACCCAGATATTGATTACAATAACTGTCACTCTCGCCCACGTGGGATCTGTAAAAAACGGAAGGCTCGCATCCTGAGCAATAATACCAAGGTTTCGAAGAAGCACATTTACTGCACCGTTTGGCTGAAGCATGGTTCTCATAATTAAAAGAGAAACAAACATCGGCACTGCACAGGAGAGAACAAAACAAAATCTCCAGAATCCTTTTGCTCTTGTCTCTTTTCTGTTGATTACAAGAGAGAGAATCATACCGAAAATATAGTTTGTAAAAGTTGCAAAAAACGCCCATACAAGAGTCCAGCCCAGAACTGACCAGAAGGTACTTCCCAGAATACTGTTGGAATCAAACAGAGCCTTAAAGTTTTCCAGACCTACCCAGTCAAAAAGCATCAGATGGTTCCCAAGCTTGCTGTAATTTGTAAATGCCATGCAAATCATGAAAATAAGCGGCAGAATGGTAAGTCCAAAAATAAAAATCATTGGCGGAGTCATGAGAAGTCTGTGAAGGTTCTCATTGAGAAGAGATTTTAAGTCTTCTAAAAATGTATTTACATGACGACCGCTTTTGTCAAGACATTCTGCTTTATATGCGCTTTTTAAAGCGCCTCTCCAGCCCCACACCATAAGAAGGGACAGAAGAACCGTTGCCACGCCGTAAAGCAGGATCAGAACAGATTGATCGCCCTGTGTATACAGATACACCTGCTGCGCCTCATCCCACACTTCTTTCTGAGGCACGCTTCCAAGAGAACCAAGCATACTGATAAAATGAATGCCGTTTACAAGCATAAATACAATATATGCGATTTCTGCAGCCATAAACAGAAGGCCTTTTATTTTCTGTTTATGCACAATATTTCCAAATCCCATCAAAAACATGGAAAGCTTTGTCTCAATTCCGCCGTTTTTTATGGCGGCAATACAGGTTTCTTTCTCTTTCATCTTCTTTCACCTCATCAGATTCCATCACTGTTCATTGCTTCGTTCATCGCTTCTGTCTGCTCTTTTGCATTTTTATGCGTCACACTCTTATTACGGATTCCCTTACCCATATTTTCCACAGGAACCCAGCAATTGTTCATTTTTGCCACGAAAGGCTGAAGAATGGACGTATAATTAAAGGTATCATTCTGAGCCATAACAAGCGGATCTTCTGAAACCTCTGCATCTTTTAAAAGCTCTGTATTGCATGGAATCACATTTCTTAGATTATAATGGGAAAGCTGCGCTTCTGCAGAACCAAGATATACGGCAAGCTCCACAGCAGGCACCATATTCTTGCTGTAAGGATTTACACCAATCGCCTTGGAACCGGCATAGGACATCATCTGCTTTTCCGCTCCATTTAGAGTATACGTTGGAAGAGCAGCCACGCCCATGTTTTCTCCCAGAGCTTCTGAAACGGCATTTGCATCCCAGGAACCCGAGAAAATGGCAGAAATACTTCCGTCACGAAGACCGGCAAGACCGGAACCGTCCGCATCAATTTTAAAGTTTGGATTCGCTGCAAGGTCAACAAGATATTCTGTAACCTCTACTGCATTTTCTCCTCCAAAATCTACACCCTTGTCTTCCTGTGTTCCGTCTCCGAAAAGCGTACAGCCATTTCCAATATAAAACGCCGGGAGATACCAGGAGTTTGTAAACGGAAACGCAACGCTTCCCTTCTCCAGCATCGTATCCAGATTTTTAATATCCTCCTCTGAAAAAACACTCTTATCATAATACATAAACCAGGTATTCGTAGTAAATGGCACACCATACAGATTATCTTCTTTTATAAGAGACGTCAGAACCTCCTCTGAGTTCGTTGATTCAATTTCTTCTCTGTATTTTCCCCCAAACTTCGCAAGTGCATTTGCATCTGTCATTATTGTCAGAGTATCATTCGCATACATAAATACGTCTGCGCTTGCTTCCGGATCCTGCGCCACCTGTATTGCAGCCGACGCCTCGTCTGCAACTCCATATACAAAAGTAATATCCCATTCCGGGTGGAGCTCTGCAAAATCCTCACATGTATTCTGAAGCCATTCTCCGCTGTCTTTTGACTGATCTTCTGATGGAGACCACACCATCAGACGGACACTTTCTTTCTCTCCATCTATTCCCCCGCTGCATCCTGCAAACCCTGTTACTGCAAGCACCGCTGTCATACACAATGCTGCTGCACGCTTTCTCATCTTTCTTCCTCCTATTTGTTTCGTTTTGTTTCGTTATTTGTAATATACCTCACTTTATAAAAAACGTCAATATCTCAGATTACTTTCTCCGTTTTCTACAGTTTTTATGCATTATTTTTGTGCACTTTTTACATATTCTCTTTCGTTTTTCTTGTTTATCGAAACTAAACGAGCGAAAAAAATTGATTTTTTTCTTTTGATTTGCTATAATATATAAAATTTATCTTGATTCTTCAAAACGAAAGAAAGGCATGTGTTATGGCAACAATACAGGATATTGCTGATAAACTTGGGGTTTCTAAGGGAACCGTCTCAAAGGCAATCAATAATGCCCCTGACATCAGCGAAACATTACGAAAAACAATTTTAGATACTGCAGTAGAAATGGGATATACAAAGCTTCGCAGACAGAAAGGCACTGCGCCAAAGCTCTGTGTCCTTATAGAAAACATGGAATACGAGGAACCACACCAGTTTGGATATGACTTTATTATCGGTTTCCGCCAGATGGCAGAACCTGCCGGCTTTGCAGTGGAAGTCGTTCCCATGACTGTTCCATTCCAGAAAAAAACACCTTATGATGTTTTTATGCTTCAAAACGATTATGTAGGGGCTCTTGTCCTTGGTTTTTCTTTAAACGATCCCTGGATGAAGGATTTCGAGACAAGCCATACCCCCGCTGTTCTGTACGACAACTACATTCCTGCCAATCCTTTTATTTCTTCTATCGGAATTGACAACAATGAGGGAATGGAGCTTGCCGTCTCCTGTTTAAAAAAGCAGGGGCATAAAAAAATCGGCTATTTGAGCAGCGCTCTTGGCTCTCATATTATGCAGGTGCGGCACAAAGCATTTTTTCACGCCATGAAGCAGAATGATCTGCGCGCGGAAGCTGACTGGGCAGGCGCTTCTTATTATATTACCCAGTGCGTGGAAAAACATTTATCCAGATTTTTGAAAATGGGAATGACCGCTGTGATCTGCAGTCACGATCTCATTGCCAACGCAGCCATGATCCAGTGCCAGCAGCTCGGATACCACATTCCCAGCGATTTAAGCATTATAGGCTTTGACGATCTTCCCATGTGCGCTTATACTTCCCCGCCGCTTACCACCATACGCCAGGACAGGACAGAGCTTGGAAAATGCGGGTATTATGCCATAAACAGCCTTCTGAACAATGTTTCTATCGGAACGATTCTTCTTCATGCCCAGCTCATCGAACGAGGCTCCACAGGGGAATGTAAAACTTCTTAAAACAGAGTTAAGAGAAAGCCTCTTTTCAATCGCATCAAAAAAACACAGCCGGAAAGCATCTCACTGCTTCAGACTGTGTTTTTCTTTATATCAGATTCAGTTTTCCTGCCACACGATAAAGAATCCTTCCTCCCGGAAGCATAGTCAGTTCCTCTTTTGAAGGCTTGCTCACAAGAAGATATACTATAAAATATACGATCACTGCCAATACTACAGAGACGCAGAGACAGAGGAAGTTGGAGGGCACAAGGAAGTAAAGTCCGTAATACACGCCGCCTGCCACAAGTCCCATAGGAATAGACGCGATCAGAGGATACAGATACGCCTTTTTCCAGGGATTTTTATGACGCATATATTTCTTCATCGCTCTCTCATTTAAGAGACACATCACAACTGCGTATACAACCATTGAAAGTACAATGGCATAGACTCCAAGGTCTGTCAGAAGCAGAAGCAGCGCCATCACGATCACATCTGCCCCAAGCGCAATAGCCGCATGGATCATAGGAATATTCGGCTTTCCGATTCCCTGAAGGACACCGTTTGAAATATTGGAATTTCCGTTTAAGATAATTGTGATTCCTCCGATGATCAGAAGCTGCGCTGCCACTCCGTTTGTCTCCCCGAATATCAGCCTTGTAACAGGGCCGGCAAGAACGGCAAGTCCCACTGCTGCCGGAATGGAAATGATCATACTGATCCAGGTTGCCCTGTCGATTTTTTCATTTGCCCCTTTTCTGTCACGCATTGCATAGTGGGCGGAAACCTCCGGTATCATGGAAGTCGGCGCTGTGCTTGCAAGAGTCAGCGGAATATTGATAAGAGTCATAAAATATCCGTACTCTGCATAAAGCGTCTGAAGCACCGCCTCGTCCATTCCTTTTTTTCCCAGAATGTCCGTGTACATATAGCTGTTGATATATCCGTTTACATTATAGATAAATGCACTGAAAATAATCGGCATTACGATCAGGATAATGGTTTTCATCACCTGGGAGGTGCTTTCATTTACAGATACCCGATCCCTTCTTATCTTTCTTCGAATAGTCTTTCTGTTAATGCCGTACACAAAAACCATAAAAAGAAGCGCTGCCAGAACTCCGGCTCCCGTTCCCATTGTGGCTCCCGCCGCTCCCCAGCTCTGTATCACTTCCTCGCCTTTTCCGCTGTGGGAAGAAATCATAAGAGAAGACATGAGAAGGGCAAAGACAGCCACAAATATCTGCTCTATGATCTGGGATAGGGAAGTCGGCATCATGTTTCTGTATGCCTGAAAATATCCGCGGAATACCCCAAGTATCCCGGAAAGGAAGATCGTCGGTGCAAGCATCTGAAGGGCAAGCCTTGCCCCCGCCATTTTATCCGGAACCATAATGGAAGCTCCGAAAAGGCAGAAAAGAGCTACAATACCGCCTGCGATCACGGCATAAAGAAGGGCACAGTAAAATACCTTCTGGGCATCTCTGTACCTCTTAAACGCAATCTTTTCCGCCATGATTTTCGATACCGCCTGGGGAATGCTGAATGACGCGATCATAAGAAGAATGAAATACGCATTCTGGGCATACTGGAAAAGCGCAAAGCTCTGACTTCCAAGCGTAGCGGAAAGGGGGCTTTTGTAAAGCATTCCGATGATCTTGGAAATCAGCGCCGCCATCATAAGGAACGATGCGTTTTTTACAAGTGTGTTATCATTTTTTTTACTCATTACAATCCGTTTCCTCTTTTAAATGTTTTCAATCTGCCAGTCGATCGGCGCAATGCCATGCGCCTCAAAAAAAGCGTTCGCCTGGCTGAAATGCCTGCAGCCGAAAAATCCTCTGTACGCAGAAAGCGGACTTGGGTGAGGCGCTTCCAGAACAAGGTGATTCGGGTTATTCAGCATGGAATGCTTCATCTGCGCAGGTCTTCCCCACAAGAGAAATACAATGGGACGGTCCTGTTCATTTAATATCTGAATGGCAGCGTCCGTAAACTGTTCCCAGCCGATTCCTCTGTGGGAATTTGCCTGATGCGCCCGAACTGTCAGAACGGTATTTAAGAGCAGCACACCCTGGCGCGCCCATTTTTCCAGATACCCGTTATTTGGAATATAACAGCCGCAGTCATCATGAAGCTCCTGATAAATATTTACAAGAGAAGGCGGCGTTTCCACGCCTTTTTTCACAGAAAAACAAAGGCCGTGCGCCTGCCCGTCATTGTGATAAGGGTCCTGTCCCAAAATCACCACTTTCACCTCATGGAGCGGAGTAAAATGAAAGGCATTAAACATCTCGTCCGGCGGCGGAAAGATTTTTCTTGTTCTGTACTCTTCGTTTACGGTTTTATATAATTTTGTATAATACGGCTTATGAAACTCATCTTTCAGAGCGTCTAGCCAGTCTCCTGAAATGGGAGCCATGTAATTCACCTCTTTGTCCGGCGCATATTACGCCATTTTTCATAATTTCATTGTTACAGTATAACGCAAAAACAGACAGTTGCAAAGAGCTTTCTTTACTTCTGCCTGCTTTTCTTACCATAAAATGCTATTTTCTGTCAAGAGTGAACCAGAATTCTACTCCGTTTTCGTAATTCTGCACACCGAATTTCTGGTCCATTCCCTCCATGATCGCCCTTACGATAGAAAGACCGATGCCGTTTCCGCCGTACTCTCTTGTTCTCGCCTTATCTACCTTATAGAACTTGCTCCAGAGATTTGGAAGGTCTTCCTCCGGAATAGGCTTTCCTGTGTTAAAGACAGATACTTTCACCCTGTCTCCTTCCATTTGAAGCTTCAGTTCAATCTGACGTTCTCCTTCCAGATGATTCAAAGCGTTGCTCACATAATTTGTCACAACCTCTTCTACCTTAAATTCATCTGCCCATACATAAACAGGAGACTCCTCCTCAAAAATCACATTGGCTTCCTTCTGCTGGATCATGATGTCCATTGTCTGGAGAACCCCGCGAATGAGAGATACAATATCAAAGCGCTCCATTATCGTCTCATCTTTTCCGGATTCCAGCTGATTTAAGACAAGAAGATTTTTTACCAGCTTATTCATTTTCGAAGCTTCGTCCATAATAACGTCGCAGTAAAATTCCCTGCTCTCCGGATCATCGGAAATATTTTCTTTTAACCCTTCCGCATATCCCTGGATAAGCGCGATCGGCGTTTTCAGCTCATGGGAAACATTATCCAGAAATTCCTTTCGCATTTTATCGATTTTTACTTTATCTTCAATATCCTTCTGAAGCTTAATATTTGCAGATTTCAATTCAGATATGGTGCTCTCAAGCTGCTCTGACATTCTGTTAAAGCTTTCTCCCAGAAGATCGATCTCATTTCCCACGCTGCTCTCGTATCTTGCGTCAAATTCCAGATCCGACATTCTTCTGGAAAGCTTTGTAAGCTCGCTGATGGGCTTTGTAATCTTATTTGTAAACACCATGATGATCATTCCGCTGAACAGCACGATCACAATTCCCACAAAGAAATAAAACTTGTTGGAAATCCCCGCGCTTTCCCGGATACTTTCAAGCGGCGTACGAATCAGGTAATAGTATCCGTTATCAAACTGTCCCCAGCACTCCACGTAATCCATTCCTGCAAACCGGTCATGGATCTGCTGAATGGTACAGTGCTCGGATTTCCGCAGGATCTTTCCTTTTGGCTTGTCCTGTTCCAGATCGTAGATGTATCCGAACAGACGAACACGGAGCATATCCTTACTTTCTCCCCAG